>PWZG01000175.1 GCA_003567575.1 PVC group bacterium
CCGGCTGGATACCGGTTGGCGTCGCCGGTTTGCGATGCGGCGATCGTTACCGTCCCGGCGCCGCTGAACGAGAGCCGGTTATCCGCGTCGATATCGGCCGGTCCGCTGACGACCTCGAAACCGACGGGTAATCCGCTTGATGCGGTGGCCGTCAATGCGATTGTTGCCGTGGCGACCTGGTCGCCGATGGGTTCGAAGGCGATGGTCTGCGATGCCTTATCGACGATCAGTGTTCCGGCGGTCTGTCCCTGGTAGACGAGATCGGTGACCGTGCCGGTTACCGCGTAACTGCCGGCCGCGATCGGCGCGACCGTCAATCCATCGTAGGTCAACGCCACCACCAGATCCGGCGGATCGGTCACGGCATCGACGGTTTTGGGATTGCCGTCATAAACCTGGTAAAGGTTGGTAAGCGTAATGGTTGCATCAACCAAGGCGGACTTGGATGCGAAGTAGGTGTTGCCGTATGCGCCCATATTGATGCGAGCGCCGTTGGCATGAGGCTCGTATCCGAAACGGTCCTTGGGATCGCCCGCGGCGATACAGGGTGACGTCTCGGTGTCATAAACATAACCGTTTGCGGTCCACCGGCCGAAGCGGCTCTGTAAATGATAATTCCTCTCCCCAATACTGGCGAACAATGGATCGGTGTCGATATCGTTCGGCCCCTGCATGGCGCCCCCATCCCAATCCGCGAGACCGTTGCCGTGGACAGCGTTGAAATCGTTAGACAGGCTGATCCCGTCGGATTGAATTCCGTAATCCGTGTTAAATGCAATGATATTGTTACGCGATTCAACATTCCAATCCGGATCGACGCTGAGTCCGATCGTGTTGTTGACCAATGTATTGTTCACAAGCGGATGACGTTGCGTGGACGGGATTGTGCTTCCGGTAAACATGACGCCCGCGCCGGCGTTGTCGTAAACAATATTATGCCGCATGGTCAGCGCGGCGCCGTCTTGCTCCACCACGACGCCATCCCCGGAATTGGAATGAATCGCGTTTCCCGTCAAGGAAACGGGTGATCCAAAAGCGATCAGGCCGCGTTCATGATTCTGACGAATAACGCAACCGGCTATCCGTGCCGTGGAGGCCGAGGGACCGTGGATCGCGACGCCGATTTCGCATCCGGTGACAGCACAGCGTGAGATATCGACGTTTTCACTTGCTACGATATGAACGCCCATCAGTTGGTTGTTCTCGAAAGAAGAATCGTCGATCCGTAATGTCTCGGCGTTTTGCACCGATAGGCCGATGTCCCCTCCTGAAAAGACACATTGGCGAAACGTAATTTTAGCGCAGTCATTAAGGATAACGTTGATTGTGCCGGCTAATCCTTGAAACGTGAAGCCGCTAACGATGACATGGTGTTGATTGACGAGAGACAGCAAGGATGTTCCCGTGCCCGTTCCCGTTCCCGTGCCCGTGCCGGTGACGTTCACGGGCCCGCGCCGGCCGAAAAAACGGCCCTTGGTATCGCCGATAAACGCGGTTTCGGCGCCGCCCGGCGCCCATGCCATCACGGGCTGCAGCACATTCGGTTCCTCGTAATTGCCGGCCGCCACGATCAGCGCGTCACCCTGCGCCATTTCCGTTCCCATTAATGCGCGCCCGATGGTTTGCCAGGCGGATTCCGGCGTGTCGCCTTCGCCGACGTCCGACCCGCTGACGCCATCGACGAACCATAACTTATTGGGGTCGATGACCTCGACCGTTGTTTGTCCGGAAACGTTTGCATCGTCAACCGAAATCACGGACAATGTATGCCGGCCAGCCGTTGTGAACCTTGTCTGATTGGATATTCGAGCTATCCCGGCCGTCCATTCATCGAACGATACATTCTGGAAATCGGCATCGGTGGCGTCGAACACGATCGTCTGCATACGATTCGTGTCGAGCAGATTCCCTTCGCCGAGAGCCAGCACCGTCAGGTCATACCAACGATTGGCGAAAAGCAATTCCGAACCTTGGCCGGATATGCCTTCAATGCCATACGTCGGCAACCAATGGCGCCGCGGAATGGCGAATCCCGCCGGGTGTCCCACGCCGATTTCAAAGTGTGTCGCGCTTGGCGCGCCGCCCGCCAATACGGGGATATCGATGGCGGCTTGCATGCCGTACGCCGAATCGTTGACCATCACCGTTTTCGTGCCGGGCGTACTGTAACGCAGTGACTCGGGGAATATACGTTGACCGGCATCGGCAACCTCGAACTGATAACTGGACGGCAGAACAGCGTCGGTCGCATCCTCATTCGAACCGAACTGGACTATTCCGTCAAACGGTTCCCATCGGTTGGCGCCCGTCCAAACCGTAACCGTCAGCGTTGCCCGCCGACCGGCGGTTAACGGCGGCGTCGGATCGACATCAAGCGTCAGGTAAGGACGTCCCGGACCGGCGGGCGTTGTCCGGAATCCGGCGCTTTCCGGCGCCCATTGCGATCCGAACGCGTTGAAGGCGTAGACGCGATAAAAATAGCGCGTGTCAGGCGTCAAACCAGTAATAGCCGCGGCAAACGGTCCGATCTCCTTCCACCCCAATTCCAGCGCGTGGTTCCATACCAGTGCGTCCGTGGCGCCGTCGATTATGCCCCAGTACAGGATGATGTTGGCGCCGTTGGTCGAACCGCCGGAGATCAAATGTCCGTTCAAAACCGCGGAATCCGCCCTGATCGCGCCGGCGTCTTCGTTGATGACAGCCGGCGATGCCGCTTGAGAGAAGGCGGATAGCGCCATCCAGGCGCAGGTTAACCAAACCGAAATGGTCGTCAGCGATTGTTCAATGTGTTTATGCATCGCCCGTCTCCAGTTGTACGCCATGATATTGAGCCGCGGTGATGAGCGTATTCGGTTTTTTTGCTCGCATTTGCGCGCACTGCGCCCTGCCGTTGCCGCCCGCATCAATTCATAACTCTGATTAATGCCCGATAATGACATTTTCCCAAAGGAAATGTCAATAGGCATATCACTTCCGTCCGTTCCAGCATCCGTGTTGCCTTTATATAGGTCGGATGTTATGATTCAGGCATTAAGA
Organism: PVC group bacterium; assembly: GCA_003567575.1. Lineage (GTDB taxonomy): Bacteria > Verrucomicrobiota > Kiritimatiellia > CAIKKV01 > PXCX01 > PXCX01. The sequence continues at coordinate 3,037 of PWZG01000175.1, forward strand.
CGGTGATGGCGTTGATTTCAGATGGGCTCAGGACAAGCAATGTCCCCGCCTTGCTGATTGGCGGTCATGCCTTGAGCGCCTTCGGCTATCAGCGAGCGACGATCGACGTCGATTGCCTCATGGCAATGTCTGACGTCATCCTTCAGATTGAGAAACACCAATGATCGATGAATTAATCCTACCCACGGACAAACCATTGAAAGAGAAACCGAAGTTGTTGCCGGCCGAGGTTTATCTGGATTGGGTGATCGAAAACGTCCGTCATCTCCATGAGACCGGCCGCTTGGAAAAAATCCGTAACAGTCCGTCACGCCGGCCGGCTGAGGTTCCTTTCAAGCTTTAATGTCCTGCCCTATTCATCCCGCAATGCCGCAATCAATTCGCCGCGCAAGGCGAAATATACCGCCAGCCAAATCCATAGCAGGCTGCCGAAGAGGATAGCCAGAAGGTTTATTGCCACGCCGGACCATGGCACGGTTTCCGGCGTGGAAAGGGCCGGTATCGCCGCCACGAAAGCTGCCAGTGCACCGACACCGGTTCCGGCGACGGCCAGAATCCCGTGTTCCGCAAACAACAATCGCCGCACTTGGCAGCGCCGGAATCCGACCGCGCGCATTAAAGCCAGTTGCGACCGGCGTTCGAGAATGCCGCGGGCGGCGACAATCCCCATCCCTGAGCTGCCCACCAGTAGCCCCAGGCCACCCAACATCATGAAAATGGATAAGTACGTGTTTTCCACGCTATTGAACTCGGCCAACCGCTGCCGGGTCGGAACACAGGCCATCCCGAGATCGGATAACTTGCGGGTCAGCTCATGCCGCAACCGGCGTTCGTCGGCCGCCGACGTCTCGACCAACAGGATGCGTGGGCCGGCTTGTGACGGAAACCGTTCGATCATCCGCGATTCCGCCATGATGAGATGACCTTGCAAGATGGAGTTGGCTAGTCCCGCCATGAGTTTGACCCGGAATTCGCGGCCGTCTTCGTCGTGATACGTCAGCGTATCACCGACCGTCTTACCGAGACCCCATACGATATCCGCGTCATCCGCCACCACGGGGATTACATCATCGCCCAGATCCTGCTGCAGAATACGCCATGGATTCGAGGGATCGACCGTCGCCGTCATTTGCGCAAACGTAAACGCGCCGCGTCGATCGAATTCGGTTGGATCCACACCCAGAAGATGCGGCCGGGACACCCGGTTAAGATTGAGACAGCTTGCATCATCACCTTCACGCAGACGTAACGGCGTGAATCGTACAGGATCCATTGTATCCAACGCCAAAGCGTATTTCGAACGACCGTGTTCACTGTTCAAATCGTAGGCAAGCGGCAAGGTGGTTTGACCCCATATCCGGTATCCGCCGGTTCCGGAGGCTGGATCGTCGGTATCCCGTACGGGTCCGCGCCGGTTGGCCGCCACGGCGATCACAAGGAAAACGCCGAGCGCAAGCAGCGCGATACAGACCAGACTGCGTCCGCGCCACGGGGTTATCCATCGCACAAGCAGGTACCGGTGATTCCATCGCGTCGAATGCGCCAAGGCGACGCAACCGGCATTGCAGAGCGCCAGCAATCCCAAAAGCAAAAGACTGCCGGCCCCGAAAAAAATGCCCATGGCCTCCCGTCCCCGTCCGGCAGGCGCCATCACAGCCAGCCCGACACCGACGAGGACACCGATACATCCCAGCGCCAGACTCCAACGGAATCCTGTCCGACCCGGCTGGGTATCCGGCTCGCGTTGTTGCAATTCGCGAATGGTCGATTGCGTCTGTTTATTAATCGTCCACAGCATACTTGCCGCGGCGGCAAACACAACGGCGACGACACCGATGCCGATGGCTTGTGGCCGGACATGCATTTGAAACGCCGAAGTCCGTACGGCATCGTACCACAGCGTCTGTAATGCCCGTAGCACCAACGCATTGTATCCCACGGCCAGCAATCCGCCAACCAGCGCACCGGCCGTCACCAGGATGCATCCTTCCGCAAGCAATAAGTGCCTGACGGATTTCGGGCGAAATCCGAGTGCCCGCAACGTCCCGGTTTCGCCCGCGCGATATTGGATATTGAACGAAAAAAGCAGGACAGTCAAAAGAATAGCCGCCACAATCAGAAAAAAGCTTAAGCCGATAAAGAGGCCGCCGAAATCCACTGCATTGCGGCCGGCAGCCAATCCCTCCGCCTTCGCGGCATGAAACACGAATCCCAGATCGCGTGCGCGCAGCCGGGCGCGCAAGCTGTCGGCCAGCGCGTCGGAACCGCCTTGCGATGCCGGGAACCGGAACGCGGTCACCGTACCAAACCGATTGCGCCACAAACGTTGCGCGGCGGTCTGCGTCAGATATATTTTGGGTGTGGGTCCATAATCATCCCAGTACGCTTCATCCACATCGCGGATCCGCGCAAGATCAATCGGAATTCCGGGATCCCAGTCCCGACAGTTCCCGACATCCGAAAGGCCGGGAATATCGGGGGTCAACATCCGGTCATACGCCGTCACGTCGGCAACCGGAACAATATCGGCAATCGTAAATGTCGCGTTGGTTTCTTCCAGGCGACTGCCCGCATCCACGACATAATAGGAAATCGTGACAGCATCGCCCGGCATCACGTCAAGATCGCGAGCCAACCAGTCGTTGATCACGACGTCGTCATCCGCCAACGTTTCCGGTACGCGCGGCGGACCCGGCGCAGCGGCAAACGAATACGGGGTTTCGCGTTCGCCGGCCGCGATCCGGTTGACGAAGTAGGTAATGACCGGTTGCGCCGTCGGGGACATTCGATGGATCGTTTCGGTCACCGCTGGCGAAATGAAGACCCGATCGGACATCAAGGCAACGCTTCCATCCGGCAGGGAAACGGTTCGCAATCCCGCATCGGCAAGCTGCCAATGGCGATCCAGATGTTCCTGCAGTTTTGTTGCCGTCATAGTCCCGTCAGGATCGGCAACCAGCAAGGCGTTGGCGCGATCCGCCAGATCCAGCTCGGTATTCAACCATGACAACGGCAGGAAAACGGTTGGCGGCGGCATCTGGGTTGTCCGCAACGTAAAGCGGCCGAAGGCGGCCGCATCCAAAACCCCGGCAACGCGTAATCGGCGCGACCAGGCATCATCGTCGCGGACCGCCAGCGTCAGATCCATCGGCAACCCGCCGGGTTTGCGGACGCGCAGGATGAAGGCATCCGCTTGCTTCGAGGGAAACATGCGATCGGCAAACGCCCGATTGACTAGACATCTCCCGCGTTCCATCCGCGGCGCCCCTTGCGGTTCCGGCGCCAGAGCCCAGAAAGCGTCGGACACGCCGACCACCTGCACTTGATTGATGCGGTGTTCGCCTTCCGGTGCGAGGGCGACGCCATCAAGAATCAGGACTGCCGCTGAACGGAACGTTCCGTCCGCGTCCATACGTTCCGCGAGATCGGCCTGAAAGAAACGTTCGGCGGATACCATCACGTAATCGCTTCCACCCAGCCGCGACAAGGTCAATTGCTGGAGGCTATATCGCACGGAATCCCCCACCATCAGTGCGCCGGTCAATACCGCGGCCGCCAGGGCGGCGCCCAACAGGATGCCGAGATTCGTGCGCCGGTAAAAAAACAGGCCGCGGATAATGAAGCGGAGTTTATTCATTATAGAGAACAAATGTAACTGTTCAGGTAGCCCTGGTAAGTCAGTCATTCCTGGCTGACTTTCCTGAACTGGTTGTCGTGTCAGGCAGGAATGCCCGACTTACTTCGCCCAAAACAGGCCAATCGCCGGGCTAC
>PWZG01000581.1 GCA_003567575.1 PVC group bacterium
CCAGTATTTGCGAGTGCCAGTAAAAATGCACGCTGTTCACTGGTAAACCGTGAAAGCACACTAAAGTCAGCCGGGTTCGCGCCAAGTACAATCGTCAACTTTAGGTTATCAATCTGCCAGCGATTGCCAACAAATATACCTGCCATTGCCAGCCATAGCCGCATCATGCTGGGATGTTTGCCGCCGGAAGGAAAATGAATACCGCGCTCAGCCAGACCATTACGCAAGGTTGTTAAATTGACGACCTCGCCAGCAGATGTCATGTCGCGAATACATTGTACTAACGCCATGCCATTAAGATTTAGCAATATATGCCGAGCGAGCGTCTCGTACAGACAAGAATGGTCATCTCGCAATGCATACAGATCATGTCCAAAGTCTGTTAAAAATGCATTCTCGTCAATGATGCCGTAGGCTTTCATTCCTAATCGGCAGTTCATTGCAAGAGTTTGCCTGTTTTTTGCGTTACCGCCGCCGTGCTCAGAAAAATAACGCTTCTCGATTGCACTTTGCAGAGCCTTTGCGTCTCCGTTGTGGGTCACAGCAAGATCAAGAAGTATGGGCAAGTCTATCTGTGAGGGAGAAAACTCGCTTCCAAAGGGCAAGTCGCTTTTATGTGTCATATTATTCTCTTCTTGTACTCTACTGTTTCTTGGCGAACGTCGCAAATCAGACTTTGGCGCGTTAGCGAGAATAGTCAGGATTTGATTGTTGGCCCCAAATATCTCAGGCCACTTGGCGAGTATGATCACCGATGCCCATAAGAAGGTTGCTGACAGAGATATCTTCGTCAAGGTTATCCCAGTGTAATCCGGTCCCGCCACCGCTGATGACGTATTTCTCTCGTTCTTCGTGACTTGCATGCAGAAGCCTAGGGAAGTAAGCGAGAGGTACGCCAAGCTGTCGTCCATCCGACAGATCAACCCACATGGTGTTGGGATCAAAATGGACTCGAGTTGCACGAGCTTCAGCTACCAAAGTATTCATTCCAATATCTTTCTATTTTGTCTTTATGCTGTACGGCCACGTCTAGCAGTTGTCTCAGTTCCTGGCTCGAAAAACCATAAGAACTGGCTATCGAAGGAATCGGCGAAAGCCAGAACTTTGCTACGGCCTTGTCCTTACGGACGTGAATGTGCAAAGGCTCCAATGGGTCTCCTTCGTTAGAGTAAAAGAAGAACCGGTACCCGCGATGTTTAAACACGATTGGCATGACAATAGATTAAATCAAACCAAGATACATAGTCAATCATATTCATGGCGAACGTTGGCGTTCACGGGCGCGAGCTTGCGAGCGTACCGTGCGACGCCTGGTTGGCGTCCCGTGTTTGCTTCCGCTCCCCCAAGCCCGGCGGAAGAGAAGAACATAACTCGCGCTTGCCCAATCGTCAATCGTTCACCGTCGCCGTTCTCGTTGACCGACTCTTCCTCTTTCCGGTGGACGATAGCGGCGACGAGAACGGATTACGAGAGGACATCCCGACATCGTTCACCGTCGTCGCCGCCGTCGACGTCCACCGTTCCGGATGTCCGAATAAGCGCCAGCAAACCGAAAAATGGGGCAAGTCCACATTGTTGTTCCCGGTCAACGGTCCCGCTGACCTCCGGCTTCCGGATTCCGGTTTCTGACGTCAAGGTGTTCCAGGGCTTGTCGGGCGTCGCGCAGCCCTTCGCTGTACGGAAATTCGTTCGCAAGGATATCGAATTCGCGGCGGGCAGCTTCGATGTCGCGCATACCGCAAAGTGCGATGACCCGTCGTGCCATTACTTCCGCTCGGTGTACCGGGTTCAAATCAAGATTGAGCAGTCGGCAAGTCTGATGATAGGCGACCGTAAACGCGTTGCGCCCGAGGTACATATCCAGCATCATGAGGTTGAATTCAGGCGCAATCAAGCGCTCGGGTGATTCGCGCAGCATATCGTCCAAAAGGTCCATGGCGGTTAACAGATCCACATCGCCGCCGTTCTCGATCAGGGAACGGATGCGACGGAAACGTGCGCTTTGACGGATGACCTGTTCTGCCGGTATATCGCCCATCATTGAGCGCCAGGCGCTGACAAAAGCCTGCGTGGCGGGGCCATCCCCGGCGGCCATTAAGGCTTCAACCCAGGCAATATTCCATTCACGGCTTGTTGCTTCGTCGCCGTCGCGCGGCGCGCGGGGTTTCACGTCGGTTCGGTTGATACTCAGCGGGATATCCGGTCGTTCAATCGATCGCAGGATATCGAGGGCTTCATCTCCCTGTCCGAAAGCCAGCACAAGCGCGCGGGCCTCCTTGATGCGTGTCTGCCGCCAAGCCGTTTCACCGATCGGTAGCGATGTGCCGGCGGCGCGATAGAAATCCAGAGCGCCGCGGTAATGCGCAACGGTCGGGCACATGGCGATATCGCCGGCGCGCACCGTCCAATCGGCCGATATGGCCGCCAACGCATCCGCTCGCGCGCTCAAGGCATGAATGACACGGCCACGCCAATCCGGATAACTGATCCGTTCGGGATCCAATTGTTCGACCGCGCGCAAGGCGGTCAGGACATGGTTGAGCGGGTAGCCATTGAAATCCTTGTCGATCATGTGTTCGTGCATCACATCCGATTCGATATAGTGCTGTAGGTCGAAAGGAACATGGATATGAACGGGCTGACTCACCTGCCATTGAGGCTCTTGCTCGTCATGATCGCGATACGCCTTGACTGTTACCTCATAGCGGCCGGATTGGAGATACAGATGTTCAACACGCGCGCCTTCGCCGGAGCCGCCGTCACCGAATTGCCAGCGATACACCCATTCGTCGCTACCGGATTCCGGAATATCCGCACCGGGCAGATGGAATTCCGTCAACAGCATGTCGGGTACGCCGTGCAGGCGGCTGTCCCCCTGGATGTGCCAGGCGACCGGGCGCGCGCCGTCCGCCATTAACGAATCCAGCGCCATGGTTTCGCCAATATTTGTGAATTCGGTCGGATCCATGATGGTCGGCGCTTCCTGGGCCGGACGACGCCACAGTAGTAACGCCACGACATCCGATCCGGTCGCGGCATAGAGATATTCAATCCGGTAAATGCCCGGTTCGAGATTAATGGCGCCCTCCCGGTAGCCGTAATATTTGCCACGTCGTTGGGGCAGTGTCTCCGTCGCCGGCCATGCCGTGACGATCCGGCCGTCGACCAGGACCCACGATGCCCCTTTCGAGCCGGTGAGAAAGGTGTATGTATTGTGGCGGATTTCGGATATCGCAGCCGTCACATATTCCAGGCGCTGTTGTTTCGCGGGAATGGTTTGTTTGTCGAGAAGGTCATGCCGGGTTTGCCATTCGGTGGCGGCGGTACGCCGGTTACGCACGGTTTCCGCATCGCCGGTTTCCTCCGCTTTTTTCAACGCCGCAAGGGCTGTCGTAAGTTGCCGGTTATGTTCGGCCAGATCGCGCCGGAGCGATTTGATCTCCGCCAGCAGCGCCTGGCGTTCCTCTTCGAATGGGGCGATTCGCGTGTGATCCGCCGCTTCAACCGTGAAGTATCCGCGGTATCGATGCAGCGCGAGCGGCGCGCCCATTTGCGTCTGGTATTCCAGCGGGGTCGGACCATAGCCCCGGTGTTGCGGGAAACCGTGCTGCACCCGTTGAACCAGGCTGCGGCCGGCCAACGCCGGGTTATCGTTCCATTGCGTCACAAACGCATCGCAGGAGTCGTGGTCAAAGGTTTGCAAGGTGGTTTCGTCAAAATTTTTCGTCTCGAGAACGAAACTGTAGCGACGATTCCATGGGACGGGATCGACGGCTTCATTGCGGCGCCCCAAAAAAAGGTAGAAACGGCGAGCATCCGCCTTGTTTTCGGGCGGCTCGTAAGCAACCGGATCAAACACAATCCGTATTGGTTCGTCGGAAAGTCCCCAGATAATATCGGCCGCGCAGCGGCGCCCATCGGCTCGTATGACAGCCGGTTGCAAGGTATCGGCATCAAACCCTCCCGGCCAGACGTTGACGGCGGCAAACGACGGTATCGGTTTATCCTCGTCCGGCGGCAGCCGGATCTCATAGCGCACGACTGGTTTATTGAATGGTCCGTCGGGCCAGGCCGGGTCGAAAAGACGCACCCGGGATGAAGCGAAAGGCGTGTTCGGTCGATCGTCATTGACCTCCGCGTGATAGACGCCGGCATGTCGGGCGGTGAGCGCGGTTAATTCCAGAACATGCTCGGTTGCCCCCTCGATAGGCTGATCGTCCTTGTACCATTGATACCGCGCGTCGCCAACCGGATGACGTAGTTGTACGGGACCCAGCGTCAATACGTCGTGGCGGGAGATATCGATGTTTCGCTGTCTGATATCATATCGAAACGGAGCAGAAACACGCACCGGATTCCCGTGGATACGGCCCGGTCTGTCGTCGACCTGGTTGACGAAGCCAGGATCGGGTTCGTTTCCCGGTCTCCAGTAGCCGACGAGACCGGGTTCCCGCCCCGTCAGACGCCGATGACTGCGTTCCCGGATTTCCGAGGGAGTCAGCGCCCTGTTCCAGACCCGCAGTTCGCTTACCCATGCCTTGAGAAAACCGGTATCCTCAGCATGCCAGAAACCGATTTTCAAAGATCCCTCGGCGGCCGTCATGAGGGCGCCCGCCTGACGGCCGACCTCGGTCCCATCGGCATAGATGGTCTGCGAACGGCCGTCATGGACCACCGAGAAATGAACCCAGGAGTTCAGGGCATCGTACACAAAATCGATGTCATCGCCCCAGAATTGTCCCCGGAAATGGTTGACCCGGCCGGCATTGACACGCAGCGAGAAATCGCGGCGGTTGGCTTCCGTTCCGCCCATCGAGAAGATTCCCTCATGATGCTGGAAGGAATTCATCATCAGCGTAATTTCAATGGTTTTCGGTCTGTTTCCCTGAATACCCAGATGGGTTGCGGTAAGGTTCGTATCGAAATAGTCGGTTTCCCCATTCAAACGCCAGGCCATATCTTCGCCGCGACCTTGAATGGCCATGGTCATGCTCATACTCATGGTCAACAGCAGGAGCAACAGCCGCAACCGATGCGGGGAATGGTGATGTTTACAGATCGTCATCAAGTGCCAATGCTTTAAAATATTCCGATACAATATCGCGGTATGCTTCGGGTACATCGGTTTGTGTCGAGGAACGGGCATCGCTGTCGCCGATGTCTCCGCCTTCCAGAATATAACGGACACCGACATGGTGTCCGATCTCTTTTTCGGCATCGTAGAGATGGTTCAGACTGTCGCTATAGGCGTGCAAAAAATCCTGAAAATTGCCTGTCCGCGCGGATTCCGTTATCGTATCCATGGTCCTGGCCGCCCGGCCCAGCTTTACCGACGGAAGATTGTGGCGTCGCAATTCCAGGATCATCCGGCTGATCGTTTCCCGGAGATCTTGCTGTTGGTCGGCCGTTTGTCGCAGCCGATCCAGGATACCCGGCGGCAATTGCGATCCGCTCATGCCGAACTGTTCTGTATCATCGGTTTCCTTGCCCAGTCCGGTTGACTCGGCCGTGGCCTCTGTGCTACGGTCCTCAACCATGCCGGCTTCGAGCGCTGTTCCCGTATCGCGCGGCGGCGCGGCGGCGCTGTCCTGCGGCAAATCTTCCGCCACATCGGTGACACCCTCACCGCCGGCGCGGCCGGTACGTCCGAAGCCGGAACGGCCTTCCAGTTCCCTGGCGGCATCCGGCGGTTCGTCGCCGGTTTTGCCTTCGGCGGATGTGCTTGACATGCGTCCGGGTCCGATAGGGCCGTCGGCATCCAGGGATTTCAGCATGCTGCCGACGGTTTGGAATTCATCCTCGAATTCCAGAAGACCTTCCTCCATTTCGCCGACCAGATCGCTTAGAACCTGGGGCAATTCCGCCATCGGCAAGGGTACCTTCATATCCTCTCCCAGTTCCTGTATATCCTGGATGCGTGATGTATCGCCGAAGGCTACCTCGCTTTGTTTTTGGAGTTCTTCGTGCAACTCAAGTTCCGCCGTATCCAGGCTGTCGGTTATCTGTGTAATCGGTTGGCCGGCCTTTTCCGCGGCAACATCGGCGAGTTGCTCGCCGAGTTCCACGAGTTCCTGGTGGTTGGCAACCTGTGTGGCCTCCGGTAAATCAAGATCTCCCAGTACGGACATGTCCTGCACAATATCCCTGAGATAATCGGCCAGCCGTTTTTCGCGGTTCTTGATCGCCTGAAGACGGGCCAACGCCTCGTCGCTGAAATCGTCGCCAAACTGGTCGAGGACACTACGGCGTTGTTGGGACTGTTCAATCGAGTCCGCGCCGGTGTCCAGCAGTTCGGCGACCAGTTGCTTCCATTCGCCTGCTATCGCGATCGCGGGGTAGTCGGGTTCGTCAGATGATTCCTGCTTCGGTTCTTCCGTCTGCGCGGTCGCGTCTTCCTCCAGCCATGCGGCACGGATCGCGGCCAGACGGTCGAGGATTGCCGATTGTCGTGCGGCAATATCTTCGACGATTGGCGGCAGAGCGGTGTGGATGTGCAGTGTGTCGGCCAGGTAGATCCGGTACGCTCCGCCGCCGGCTTGATCCCCGTCATGTGGAGGATGGACCATGACGTCAGACAGTTCACGGGAATGACCAAGATCGCAGATAAATAAATCCGGCCGGTCAGCGGCGACCGGCCAGGCCGTATGCCGGTTGCGGTCGAGCGCCAGACCGGCTTGAGACGGGGCGCCGCCGGCATAAACCACTTTTGGAACGATGGCTTTCGCCAGCCGTCCATCGGCATGCAAAGCCAGAGGGGTACCGTCCGTTTCGCTGAAGC
>PWZG01000599.1 GCA_003567575.1 PVC group bacterium
CAGCCTTTTTCGAGCAGATAGGGCAGATCATACGCCCAGGTCGTAATCCGGCTGTATGGAGCCATGACTTCGGCCAGATTGTAGTTGTAGGAACGCCAGCCCAGCGAGGCGCCGCGTCCGCTCCAACCGTCGACAATTTCCTTGAGCAATTGCTGGGTTGAAGAATTCGGATGGCCCAGCGGGTGATAACGACTGAACCGGATCGGCGCAATCCAGATCGACAGATTCGGCGACAGCGTTTCCAGCTCCGGCCGGGTCGGAGGCAGGGTGTAATCCGAATAGGCGTAAAACCCGTGAATCGGTTTGGGATTGCGTTCGTAGAGCATTTTAGCCGCTTCATTGACGATCAGCATAAAACGGTCGGTCATTGAAACGCGTCCCGAGGAAGGATCGATCACGTCCGGATTGTCATAGGCCATCGATTCGGTACTGAAATCCTCGCGATGATCGTCGGGCGGCGAAAACGAAAGTGCCCGATTGCCGTTGTCGCTGGCGCGCAGCGCCCATTCCATGAAACGCCGCCGGACTTCCGGGTGGCCGATATTCAGCCAGGGACCCTGAATCCGGTTGCCGTGCTCGTCGAGCCGGAACCATTCGGGGTTCGTCTCGAAGTCTTCGCGGTTGACGATACCGCCCCAACTGTGTGCCATCGGGATGGAGGTGCCGCCGTGACCGTTCCAGACATTCCAGCCCCAGCCGCGAAAGGCGCCTTCGGCGCCCCACATGCGACGATACACGAACCCGGGCGATTCCGAAAAATCGATTTGGCGGACATTCAAGGTTTGCAATTCGGGATAATGACGGCCCCAGTCCGGATCCATGAACCAGCGGCAACCGAATTCGGTTTCCAGAAAGCGGGCCACCGCGCGCGCCGTTGCCTGATCGGACTGGCCGGCGATATACAAATTGCCACCGTCCGTGCGTACGCGCAACCCCTCGTTGGAACGGCATTCGATGCCTGAAAGATCCAGCCCGGCATCCACCGCGGTCGCGCCCACATAAATCCTGACGCCCGTTCCGGGGTCGGTATCGCTGACCGGCAACTCGACACCGCTCATCAGCGCGATCCATTCGCGCAGCATGCCGGCGGCGCGGGCGTCGTCTTCCGTGTGAACAATGGTCGCCAGCGCCTTCCCGTCATCCGCCAACACCAATGCGGGATCGGCGGCCTGTTCCGCCAGGCGTTGCGCGTTCTCCGCGCGTACCTCGGCCAGTAAACGCGCGCGATGTTCGGCCGACGGCGTATATTCCGTCGATTCGGCCTCCGTAGAATGCAAAAACATTGCCGAAAACACCAACGATACGATTCCTGTGATAACGGTCTTCTTTCTCATTTGCAGTGCCCTTTCATGTTGTTTTGTAACTGTTCAGGTAGCCCGGCGATTGGCCTGTTTTGGGCGAAGTAAGTCGGGCATTCCTGCCTGACACTACAACCAGTTCAGGAAAGTCAGCCAGGAATGACTGACTTACCAGGGCTACCTGAACAGTTACGTTGTTTTACCGATTAAAAATCTTCTGTCACGTCGACTCTCGCACAATTAATTTAGGTTCAATACGCAGCGTAACCGGCGCTTTAAGTAAACCGCGACTACGTTTCCAGAGCAATTCCGCCGCGCGACGGCCGGCCACGGCATCCTGACCGTCGAGGGTCGTCAGCGCGGGACGGCATAGCGCCGCTTCAGGAACATTGTCAAAGCCGGTCACGGCCAGGTTATCCGGTACGGACAACCCGCGTTTGGCGGCGAATTCCAAAACCTGAAGAGCGCGTTGATCGTTCCCGCAAACAAGCGCCGTCGGTCGTTCGGGACCATCGAACAACGCATCCAACGCCTGGAATGTCGCCGCCTTGTCGTTGACATCCGTGATTCGGATCCATTCCGGCTGAAACCGCAAACCGTGATCGAGCATCCCGTCCACGTAACCTTGCAGCCGCGAACGGTACCAGACACTGCGAGGATCCCCCGTTAATAACCCGATGCGCTCATGCCGACCGGCCAGATGGGCCACGACTTGCCGCATCCCTGCCTCATGATCGCCGTTGACTTGCGTCAAGCCTTCCAACCCGCGGTACCCAAAAAAAACAATCGGATTCAGCGCTTCACGAATGGCGTCCACGCGCCCATGATCAATGACGGGGCCTTCGGCGGAAACATTCAGGAATGCGCTGCCGCAAATCAACAGCGCTTGATCGCGGAAAACCTCGATATTGCGCGTCAGAAAATTCAAAGAAATCGGTTTGACATCCGCAAACGCGCCATCCACACCAAGACGGAATCCGGAAAGGAACCCATCAATCGTCCTGAATCGACCCAAATGCATTGCATCGGAAAAATGTTCGTCGCGCAAACATAAATAAACTGTTTGTGCCGCGGATTCGCCGACAACAATCGAACCGGCGCGACCATTGGTGACAATCATGCGGCGCGCGGACAGCTCTTGAAACACGCGTTGGGCCGTGATGATACTGACTCCGTATTTACCGGCCAATTCGCGTACCGTATAGAAACGGTCACCGGGCGCAAACCGTTCCTTGTCAATATCAACCAGAATGCGGTTCAAGACGAATTCCCACTTGGTTCTACATTCTTGTCCCGCGGAAGCTAATATCATGTCTTGTTTGCCTTCCTGTATATGCACATATAATAAACAATGTACATAATGCCGGTTCCGTTCCGGAAAGTCAAGGTTTTAAGAATCTTGCGGACAGCCCTGAAATAGATCATACTATCGTGAAAAAACATAAGGATTCGGAAACTGTTATGAAAAGAAACAAACGCAATGCCGGTGTCGGTCACACCCTTCAATCGGGCTTTGCCGCCATCGATATTACGCCGCCCCTCGGATGTCCAAAAATCGGATGGATGAAGGATTTACGCGGCGAACTCGTCCTGGATCCGCTGTTCGCGCGCTCGGCAGTGTTCGATAACGGCGTTGAACGTATCGGCTTTATCCAACTGGACGTGTTGTCGATCCGTTGGACCCAGGTAAATCGTATCCGTGCCGGTATCGAAAAGGCATTCCGGTTTCCCGGCAGTCATATCATGGTTTCGGCAACGCATAATCATGCCGGGCCGGCAGTTTCCGGGCTCGTACCGACGCCGCGCGATGAACAATATCTGCGCACATTGGAGGACCGTTGCATCGAGTGTTTTGGCAAGGCATTGGCCGCCGTCGAGCCGTCGCAGTTGGGATTTGCCTCCCAATTCAATGCCGTCGTGGCGCACAACCGGCGTTGCCGGATGCGCGACGGTACCGTGCGCAGCCAGGCCTTCGCATCAAAGAACCCAATGTTTCTCTGCCTTGAGGGGCCACGGGATACGGAATTGACCGTTTTGGCCGCACGGAACCGAAGTGGTCGCATCCTCGGTTGCCTTGTCAACTACGCCTGCCATCCCACGCACCACGGCGGTACCAACGAAATTTCCGCCGGCTTTCCAGGAGTGCTGGCCGACAGGTTACGGACGACCGCAGGGTGTCCGGTCACTCTCTTCCTGAACGGCGCCTATGGCAATGTGATTACCACCGACTTCGAGCGAGGTATTTCGCTGACGAAAGAGGAAGCGGGCGAGAGCCTGGCCGCGGATGCCCGGCAGGCGATTGAATTGATGACGTTCACGACGGACTGGCCGATGCATACAGCTCGGGAAACATTGCAGCTTGACTATCGCGAGATCACGGACGACGAACTCCAGGGAACGGTTTTTGGCGCCCAGCGATTTCGTTCCGATACCCTGTACGAGGATGCCATCCGCCGCTGGCAGCAACGAGTCAAGGATCGCGGCGCCCAGCCGGCGGAAATACAGATGCTGGGTTTGGGCGATGTGCGATGGGTCGGTGTGCCCGCCGAATATTTTGTTGAATATCAACTGGAAATCAAACAAGCGGCCCATCCGCTACGCGCACACGTCGTGGGTGGCGCCAACGGGATGATCGGCTATGTGCCAACCCGCGCCGCGTTTCAGCGAGGCGGTTACGAAACAACGCTTGGTCCTCCCAGTCGTATGGCGCCCGATACCGGCGAACGCATCGCCGCTGCCGCCGTCCGGATCATTCGCACGGCCTCATAATATTTTGCTTTTATCGACGCCCTTCCGCTCAGTCATCGGCATTCGCCAACATTTCCCCGGCCCTACGCTGATGTACCTCGTCCAGATGCAATATGCGCGTCATTTCAAGGGCTTTGCGCCATTGTTCCCGCGCCTCTTCATACCGTCCTCGGACATCATGTCCTGCCCTGGTAAGCGCTTCATCGATCCGGCGGGGTCTGAGACCCGGAGCATGTCGGGACGTCATTTGCGCGGAAGACGGGATACCCGGGGAGCGCCCTGCAGCCAGGTGGGACCGCGCGGAGAACTCCAAGGAGACAAGTCCGCGATGCACGCGACCCGGGGTCAGACGACTGCGTAGTACCAAAGAAGGAGGCGCACAAGGCCGGTTAGGGACGCGCGGTGTTGATGATTTTTCGCAGGCGCACGGTGGCTGCGGAGGCATCTCCGGCCAACACGTCGTCCTCGCGGAATGCCGCCATCAGGATGTCGCGAGCGCCTGTGCGTTCGAAATCGTACGTGATGCTGATGGTACCGTCCTCCGCCTGGTCGCCGTCGGGATAGGAAACGCCTTTCCGCTCATCCAGCAACAGGCCACCGGCCCATGTCACGCCGTCGTCGTCGGAAAGGTACGCCTTCAGGTGCGAACGGGTTCCCTTCGATTCGCCGTCGGCGAAATCGCCGTTGGCCGGATCGTGGCGTACCAGCAGCAAGCGGCCGGACACCAGTCGGGAGATGAAGAAACGACTTTTGACATGAGGTATTGCGGAGGGCGTCAAGGCGCTCCAGGTGCGGCCACAGTCGGTCGAGACACTCTCGCCAATGCCGTATCCCGTACGCACCAACATCCAGAGCGAGCCGTCGCGGCGCTCGACAAGCATATGCTCGTCATGATCGCGCACTGCCGGCGGGACATCCACCGCACCGCGTTCGCTCCATGTGGCGCCGCCATCGGTAGAGACCACCATCCCGGCGCTGCCGGCTTCGCGCCGCCCCCAGAACGAGACCGGCAGCGCCCACTCGCCATTGGACAAAACAATCGGCTTGCACATCATTACCCCGTCGCAGAGGCGGCGCGGCGCCGACCAGGCTGCGTCCGGGCCGTCGCACTCGGTGGCGATCATCGCCCATACCCCGCAGGCCGATTTGCGGTTTTCGACCGAATGCTGCGCCCAGAACAGCCAGAGCATGCCGTCCGGTGCAAGCCAGATCTCGGGATCGAAGGCGCGGATCGGTCCCTCGCCATCGGGATCGATGACCAGTTTCTCGCCCGACCAGGTTTCGCCTTTGTCGCTGCTGACCGCCAGGATGACGTGGTTGTTGTGGTCTTCGCCCGGGGTGATGCCGCCATACCAGACCGCCCACAGACGGCCATCGCGCCCGCAGGCAAGACTGGAAATTCCCTGAAACGCGCGGGTTGTCGAAGCGTAGTCCGCCCCGGGGTTTGCGATCAACTGCGGCGGATTCAAATAGTTCTCATCAATTTGCATATCTTTTTTCTTCTCCATTTCTCATTTTCGGTGCTTGTTTTTTCCGTTAAAAAATCAGCCAATCAGTATACGCCGCCTTCTGTTTCCCGGCAAACCTTTTTTGTAAGCGTTCACGGTTCAGCGTTCATGGTTCACGGTTGAATAAAAGGTAACCGTTCGCGGAAAAGCAGCCGGACTTGTGGCTTTCCGCGGCACGGTGCTCCTGCGCAATACAACGGGAATTCGGGGAAATCCATTTCAAGGGCTTCCAGTTCGGTTTCGCGGGCGCAGAACATGACCGGGGCCATGATGCCGCCGGTACCTAGTTCCGCGAAGTCATCATCCTTTATCCAACTCGTCAACCCCTTCATCAGGAGCGTCGTCGTACCAAAACTCGACGGCGTAGGGCGTCAGGTCCACCAAGGTCTCGACCCTGCCCGGAAACCGGATGCCATGATCGGCGGCCAGGTCTACCAATTCGCCCAGCCGATGACTTCGAGGGTAGGCGACGCCTTGCGCGGCCAACGTTGCCTTGATCAGTTTCTCGGTCGCCTGCTGGGCATGAAATCCAAAGACTTCCAGCGGGGCATCGTCATCCGCCACCAGTTTCTCAAGCACGTAGATGTCCTGCCTGGCCTTGTCCAGCAGAAGGGCTGAGAGTTCATTGACCGGCATAGAGCACCTTCCCTTCCCGCGCGGCTTCGTGAATGACGGTGCCGGGGATTTTTGCCCATTGCTCGAACACTTGCCGGCTGAACACGAGGACATCGGCCGGAATGCGAAGCGGACGCAGCAGTCGTGAGAGCCGGGCCATTTCACGACGGCGGGATTTGACTTCAGGGGCGACAAGCAGGAAATCAATGTCGCTTTCCGGTGAGGCATCGCCTCGCGCCCGCGAACCGAAAAGAATAATCGTTGCGTCCGGCGCCGCACGATGCAGCACATTAGCCGCTCTCTCTATATCTCCCATCTTCATTCCCAATCCCATCATCATCTCAAGTATTCCAAATCCGTTCTCCGTTGCAGGCCCGTGACGCATTTCAACGCCTGCTCGGCATAATTCTCAAAACCTGCAATATCATGCCAGAACAAACGCCTGGCGTCAAATCGACCGGCCATCGATTTTTCATGTTTTAGCTCCTTAATCGTAAATTCTTTGAGTAGATGAGTCAAACATTTTGACGAACGCGCTGTGAGGTGGGCGAGCTTATGAGATTTCAGTGTTCAG
>PWZG01000091.1 GCA_003567575.1 PVC group bacterium
TAAGGATATCGCGTACGGCGTCGGGATATGCAAACGATCCGCGCCCCTGTCCGATCAATGCGGCATTGCCGCGTTCGACGACGGCGGCGGCGACATACGGCATCAGGTGGCGCAACCAGGCATAGCCGGAACCGACGACCGGCAATGCCGGAACCGCATGCTGGACTTGCGCGGTAATATCGATAAAACGTGCAATCGCTTGCAGCGGATGTTCCTCCGGCACGGTTGCGCCTTTGACCGGGAAATCGTAAGGACGCCCGTAATGCGGATTGAAATATGGATTGCCGATGGTCACGTTAAGCAGCGGGATATCCATTGCCGCCAGTTGCCGGATCAAGGATAGCGGTTCCGTTAAATCCGGCTTCGCGGGATCGTTGCGATCGACACCCCAACCGTAAGGATAAGCGATGGCATCGAATACGTTGAGACGTAAGGTTGCGAATATTCCGGGAACGGACTGCCGTACACCGGTCAATACGTCGCGTAAAAACCGAGTCCGGTTTTCCAGCGAACCACCATATTTGCCCGGACGCGTATGCGATGCCAGCAGCTCCGAAATCAGGTAGCGGTGACAACTCTTTATATCGACGCCATCGAACCCGGCATCGGCGGCAAGACGGGCGGCAGCGACGAATGTTTCCTGCAATCGATCAAGTGCGTCATCATCGATGAGGGGATAATCGTCGGGCAACTTCATGACCGGGTCGAGGATTGCGCTGTGATGCGCAATGATCGGCGCCGGCACACCCTCGGGCTTGCTGTAGCGGCCGGAATGTGTCAGTTGCAGGATGAGCAAGGGATCGGCATTACCGGCGTCGCTGGCTGCCTGTCGCGTGTGATCCACCAGACGGCGATAGGTCGCCACGTTATCGGAGTGCAGGTATAATTGGCGCGCATTCGAACGGGCCTCATGCCGTACCGCCGTAGCCTCGAACCAGATCAGTCCGGCGCCACCGCGGGCATAGCGTTCGTATCGACGGAAACTCAAGGGACCCGGCGCGCCGTCACCCGTCGAATCGTAGCCTTCCATGGGGTGAACCGCAAACCGGTTTGCTACCGATCGGCCCGCTACCGCAAGCGGTGTGCCGAGGATCGACGGTTTATCAGTCAACGGCAAATCAAGGTTCAATTCTTTAATTTTGCATCGCAGTTCGTCGAGATCACGCAGATGGAAGCGTTCGTGTTGGGTCATCGTCATTCTTTCTAAAAGTATTGCAAATAAGGATCATACAGTATACGATTCAAGGCGGTTAAATCAATCAGAAAAAGCGGAGTATACACACATGACCAACAATCCAATCAAAAACACTTCGACACCGGTTATCCCGAATATCGTGCTGACGGGATTCATGGGAACCGGGAAAACGACGGTCGGAAAACTGTTGGCAGAACGGTTGCATTGCCCTTTTATTGATATGGACGCACTGATCGAGGAACGCGAAGGACGTACCATTTCCGATATCTTTGCCACCGACGGCGAACCGTATTTCCGTGCCGTCGAACGGCGTTTGGTTTCGGAACTCAGCGCCCGCCAAGGTTTGGTGATCGCTACCGGCGGCGGCGTCGTGGCTGATCCGGAAAACGTGCGCGCGTTCGAAGAAACGGGGATGCTGGTGTGTCTGGACGCCGCGCCGGAGCGAATTCTGGAGCGTGTTGCCCATGAAACCCATCGTCCTTTGCTGGCGGCGCCCGACAGGGAAAAGCGTATCCGCGACCTTTTGGACAAGCGGCGTGCCGCCTACGCGTCGGTATCGTTGCATATCGACACCAATGGTCTGACGCCCGCCGACGTAGTGGAACGGATTGTGGAGGAAATGGGTTCCCATGACTGATGGATGGCCGATACGTTTGCAGCAGATGACGGTGATTCCCGGCGATCCATGTCGTAATACCGAAACGATGCTTGCTGCTATCGCGGCCGCAAGTCGTGACGGCGTACGCTTGCTGGTGTTTCCCGAAATGGCGATTCCAGGGTATTTACTGGCCGATGAATGGGAGCGCCCGGCATTTTTGCGGGAGTGTACCGCCTGCGGCGATGCCGTACGGACCGCAGCCCGGGATCTGACGGTGATTTTCGGTAATGTGGCCGTCGACCCGAAACGTTGCAATGAGGATGGTCGATTACGCAAATATAACGCACTGTTTGTTGCGCAAGCCGGTCGTTTCGTGATTCCTGACAACGGTTTGGCATATCCGTTCCTGTCCAAGACCTTGATGCCGAATTACCGCGAATTCGATGATAGCCGTCATTTTTACGATAATTGTAAGCTGGCCAGGGAAACCGGACGCCGTTTGCAAGATATTATGGTGCCGCTGGATCTGGATGGCCACAGGGTTGGCGCATTGTTGTGCGAGGATGCCTGGGATGAGGATTATCACATTGCGCCGGCACGGATGGTGGCGGAAAAAGGCATCGATTTTTTAGTTCTTATCAATTGTTCACCGTTTACCTTTAATAAACGCAATAAACGTGACCGCATCTTCAGCCGCCTGGCGCGGCAACTGGAACGACCGATACTGTACGTGAACAGCGTCGGTCTCCAGGACAACGGCAAGACGGTTTATACGTTTGATGGCGGAAGCGCCGTCTATGGCCCCGTCGGCGATGTCCTGACCGGACCGGCATCGTTCGAGGAAGACTATCTCTCACTCGCTTGGCCGCCGGACGGTAACGACTGGAAACCGTTAAATGCGCGTGTCGATACCATTGCCGAGATAGACCAGGCACTGATTTACGGGATCGATAATTTCTTGAAACGTCTTGGACTGCAACGCGTCGTGATCGGCGTATCGGGCGGCATCGATTCCGCCGTGGTGGCGGCATTGCACCGCCGGATACTGGCGCCGCAAGATCTGCTGCTGGTGACGATGCCGTCCCGATATAATTCCCGGCGCACCCTGGCGGCGGCGCGACAGTTGGCCGCATCGCTAGGCTGCCTGTTTGCCGAGACGCCGATTGACCAAAGCGTTGAGCTTACACGTAGCCAAATCGACGGACTGCAATTGCTGAGCGCCGACGGTCAGATCCATGACCGGCTGCTGCTGAACGATACCCTGCTGGAAAACGTACAGGCACGGGATCGTTCGGCGCGTGTCCTCGCTGCCATTGCCGCGGCGTTTGGCGGCGTTTTTACGTGCAACGCCAATAAAGCCGAAATGACGGTGGGCTATACGACGTTGTATGGCGACCTGGGCGGATACCTGGCCCCGATTGGCGATCTATGGAAAGATGATGTCTATCGACTGGCCCGATACATGAATGAAGCCGTCTTTAAAAGAGAAACCATTCCTGAAGACTGCTTTCTGGTTACGCCGTCGGCCGAACTGAGTGCAGCCCAGGATGTGGAACGGGGACTTGGGGATCCGTTACAGTATCCCTATCATGACGCTTTGTTCCGGTCATGGGTCGAATCCTGGGACCGTACGACGCCGGAAGATATTTTGGCGTGGTACCTGCAAGGCGAATTGGAACGGAACATCGGTTTCACGGGAAGTGTGAATCAATTGTTTGAAACACCTCGGGATTTTGTGGCCGATCTGGAACGCTGGTGGAACGCCTACCAGGGTATCGGCGTTGCCAAACGTATTCAAGCGCCACCGATTTTGGCCATGACCCGGCGGGCATTTGGATTCGATCATCGCGAATCGCAACTGGGACCGCGCTACAGCCAACGATATCGGGAACTGAAAATTCGCTTGAATTCAGGGCGATTTCACGATATAGTATGAGGTTTATTTGCCTCGGTCAAGACGCGTGAAAAATGCAGACCTGCGAAAACAGGGTTTCGCGCCGCGTCAAGAACGATGAATACAGGAATGATAGAAAGATGTGTGCCGTGCCGTTCGATGGCAGGGCAGGCACGTCTGAAAAAAGTTTACAGACAGGATGATGCTATGAAAGAAATGGGTATTGGTTTACTGGGATTCGGTACCGTCGGTGCGGCAGTGGTGGCGGGATTACAGGAACACGCCGACCTGATCGCACGCCGCGTGGGGGTTCGGCTGGTTATTCGCAAAATCGCTGACCTGGATACGGAACGAGATCGCGGCGTCGCCGTCGATCCGTCGATTATGACGACGGATGCGGCCGCGGTTGTGAATTCGCCGGATATCGACATCGTGGTGGAATTGATGGGCGGTGTCGGCGCCGCACGCGAAATGGTTAAGATGGCACTGGAATTGCGCAAACCGGTGGTGACCGCCAACAAGGCATTACTGGCGTCGCACGGACCCGAGTTATACCATCTGGCCGCCGAAGGTTGCACGGACTTGTGTTTCGGGGGCGCCGTCGGCGGCGGCATCCCGATCGTGCGAATGTTGCGCGAGGGAATGACCGCCAACCGGGTGGACAGTATTTACGGAATACTTAACGGGACCTGCAATTATATTCTTACTCGCATGGAAAACGAGTGGCTGTTGTTCGATGATGTGTTGGCAGCGGCTCAAGCGGCGGGATATGCCGAGGCCGAACCAAGCCTGGATATCGATGGTCACGATACCGCCCACAAGGCGGCGATTCTGGCGTCGCTGATGCTGGGGCAACCGGTTACCAGCGATCGGGTCTATGTCGAGGGGATCCGTGGTTTATCCGAACTGGATATACGGTACGCACTGGAAATGGGGTATCGCATAAAAATGCTTGCCATCATCAAACTTATCGACGCTAAACTCGCTGTTCGCGTCCATCCCACATTGATTCCGCTAGGCCATCTGCTGGCACAGGTCGGCGGGGTTTTCAACGCCGTCGTGCTGGAAGGCGATATGGTTGGGCAAAGCTTGTTCTACGGGCGCGGCGCAGGCGGCGATCCCACCGCCGGTACGGTGCTGGCCGATATGGCGGACGCCGCGCGTAATTTGGTTTACGGTTCGGTCCGGCGCGTTATGCCGTCCATGGAAAACGAAGAGGACGCCATATCGTATCGTGACATCGCCGATGTCGTCAGCCGTTATTATCTGCGCGCATCATTGCTTGACAAACCGGGCGTCCTGGCGCGTATAACCAAAGTCCTGGGCGACCGCGCCATCAGCATAGCTTCGGTCATGCAAATTGAATCGTCCGCGGGCGCTCATGTTCCGGTTGTTATCGTGACCCATAAAGCTCGTGAAGGAGATATGAATGACGCATTGCGCGATATCGATGCCCTGGATGTAGTGGGCGCTCCCACCGTTCGCTTGCGTATCGAGGATTTGGGGGAAACATCATGAAAGTATTGAAATTCGGGGGTAGTTCCCTTGCTAACGCGGAACAGATCAAGAAAGTCTGCGATATTGCCGCCGCCGACCCGGACCGCCGGGTTCTGGTTGTTTCGGCGCCGGGTAAACGGCATCCGGAAGATACGAAGGTAACGGATATGCTGATAAATCTGGCACAAGAAGCGCTGGGTGGACGCGACACCGAACCGGCATATGCGGCTGTGATCGATCGATTGCGCGAAATATGGGAAGATCTGCAATTGGATGCAACGGGATTCGATGAAATCGCGGAGGACCTGCGCCAGCGCCTGGCGATGCCGACCGATCCGGCAAACCGGTTCCTGGACGCCATCAAGGCGGCCGGCGAGGATTGCTGCGCTCGTATTGTCGCCGCGGCATTACGCAGCCGGGGAATGGCGGCCACATACGTCTGTCCACGCGATGCGGGATTGATTCTCGGTGGCGAATTTGGCGACGGCCAGGTTTTACCAGAATCGTATGCGCGGCTGGCGGACTCGCTCAAAAACCGGTCGGAAGTTGTCGTTTTCCCTGGTTTCTTCGGGGCGACACCGGATGGCGAAACCATAACTTTTTCGCGTGGCGGTTCCGATGTCACTGGCGCGATTCTGGCGGCGGCCCTCGCCGCGGACGAATACGAGAACTACACCGATGTCGACGGCGTCTATTGCGTTGACCCGCGCCTGGTACCAGAAGCGCGGCCGATTCCCGAGTTAACCTATCGTGAACTGCGTGAATTGACTTATTCCGGATTTAATGTCTTCCATGAAGAAGCAGTGATCCCGGCTATTCGGGAAGGCATACCCGTTCATATCCGCAATACCAACCGTCCGAATGCGCCCGGTACCCGGATCATGCCGCGGCGCCGGTTCAAACATGGTGAAGTCGTCGGCATCGCCGGACAACGTGGCTTCTGCACCATCTACATGAGTAAATTGCTGATGAACCGCGAGATCGGGTTCGGCCGACGCTTGCTGTCCCTGTTTGAAGAAGAAGGTTTGTCGTACGAACATGTACCTTCAGGTATCGACGACATATCGATTATCCTGGCGTCCGACGATTTCCCGACGGATGTCGAAAGACGGATATTGGAAAGAATCCGGTTGGAACTCCAGGTCGACGCGCTTGAAGTTGAACGCGGACTGGCCCTGATCATGATTGTTGGCGAAGGCATGCATTATTCGGTGGGAATGGCCGCCAAGGCGACCGGCGCGCTGGCGCACGCCGGGGTCAATATCGAGATGCTGAATCAGGGTTCGTCCGAGATTAGCATGATGTTCGGCGTCAAGGACGGCGATTGCCAAAAGGCGGTCCGTGCATTGTTCGATGAATTTTTTTCAGACCGCTAACAGCCGGGATGTAATCAATCTCGTAAGCGTTCACGGTTCAAGGTTCACGGTTCACGGTTGAAGAAAAGCGGCATATGACAATTTAATTGAGCATTTGAAGATATCAAAAGTGGTGGCAACCTTGGCCGGAAACAAACAAAAA
>PWZG01000010.1 GCA_003567575.1 PVC group bacterium
AGGACCGCGCTTTGTTGGCGGTGGATATCAGCGATCCGTCGGCGCCGCAACTGCGAGACCGGGTGACATTGGACGGTTTCCCGCAAGGACTGGCCGTGGATGGAAACCATGCGTATGTCGTCAATGGCCGGGACCTGCTCGTGGTTGGCATCGAGGATACCGGTTCCCTGTCGGTTCGGTCACGGCTGCGCATCGCCGAAGATCCGGTACGCGGTCCGCAAGGAATCGCGGTTGCCGGGGAGACGGTGTGGCTGGCTTGCCGGAGCGGGGGGATCAAAGCGGTCGATGTGAGTGATCCGGAAAACCCGAGGGTCGCGGGCGAAGCCGGGGTGGACGCCTTTGTCAGGGGAATCGCTATCGTGGACGGAACCCTGTATGCCGCCGCGGACACCCGCGGCGTTTTCGTCTTCGATATTGAAACCCCGTCCGTTCCGCGGAAAATCTCCCGCCTTCCGATGCCCAGGGGCGGCGCCGGCCGCCTGCGGATTGTCGATCGGGTGGGCTATGTCGCCGGCGGCAATGTGTTGCTGGGCTGTCTTTCCCTCGACAATACGCGGGAGCCGGAATGGATCGGAGCGACGGAAGACCGGCACGTGTTGACTCCCTATTTCGGCAGTTACGCAATTGATCTGGATGTGGGGACGGTGGAATGCAGTGAAACCGGAAATAGACATACGGCGGCCGTAGTGGCGGATGCCGAAGGCGGTTTGATCGTTGCTGACGTGAGCCGCCCCCAGAGCCCCGTTTTTCTCGGCGGCTTGAAAGGCGGCGACGGTCCGGATATCGCCACCGGCGTTGTATTGCGGGGAAATATGGCGTATGTCAGCGACGAATCCTACGGCTTGCGCGTGGTCGATGTGAGCGACCCGCGCGCCCCCCAACCGCTGGGCGAGGGATTGAAACTGAGCGACTGAAATAGAAAAACAAGGATGGCAGTGTAACCATTCACGGGGTTGTAAAGAGAAGACCATAGACCAGATCTTAGACCTCGATCCTGTCGACACCCGTCGATCCCGTCGATTGGAGACCAAGAGTAGACGGAGACCAAAGTAAAAGGAACATTATGAAAACGTTAACAATCGGACTATCGAAATCATGTTTGAGCACTTTGTTCGTTGTTTCGTTCTTGGGTCTTTGCGGCCACCCGGATGCGCGAGCGGCCGATCCGAACTCGGAATACAGCCTGGAACCGTCGTTCAATGGCGGGCGCATCAACATGGGGGCCTATGGGAACACGCCGGTGGCGTCGAAATATATACCCCAGGGAACGATATTCATGATACATTGATCGAAACAGATGAAACAACGGGACAAGTAGGGATTTAATATTTAATCATGAAAACGATACGGTATATCCTGATACTGGCGGTCTTGACAGGCGGGAGGTCCGTCGCGGAGGACTACGCCGGGATCACGGTGGAAGAAACGGCGGGCATCGCGCGTGAATACTGGCCTGTGCAGGTGGGCGTCACCGTACCGGCGGATGCCTCCGCCGATTCACTCGTTCTCGTTCAGGTGGATACCGGGGATAATCTGCGAGCCGTCCCTTTTCAACTGATTGCCGAAATCGATTCCCACGGTTGGGACGAACGGTGGCGGCAACTCAGGGATATCAAATCGTTCGAAATCGCCTTCCTGACGGCTATTCCGGCCCATGCGTCGCTCGATTTCCGTCTGTATTACGGCGAGCCGGATGCGGATGTCGCGTCAGTCCCGGAATCTCGACCCCTTACGATTGAAAAGGGCGAGGGATTGGCACGTAGGGTAGATACCGGAGAAGCGCGCTTTGAATTTCGTTCGGACTCCGGCCAGTTGATAAAATACCAACTCGCCGGCGCCGGATATACCCCCGAACTTCTACGCCAACAGAATAATCCGGTGCATGGAGCGGGCGATTTGCGAACCACGCGAAACAATGTACGTTTCTGGGACCTTGATGATGAATCGCACGGACTCACTTTCGATGAATCGAGCGGCCCGATCACCTGGCAGTTGCTGCGTAGCGGGTACATGCCCCACACCGATAAGCAGGTGGAAATAAACGTGATGTATAAGGCCTTTGCCGGCATGCCGTTTATCGTTACGTCGAGTCACATCCATTTTCATTCGGACTGGGCCGTGAGCGCTTTACGCAAGAATCAGCTCGTTTTCGATCGCGGTTTCCACACGCATGGCGCGTATATGAACCATGACGGGGAATTGCATGCGGTCAGGGCGTTCGATCCCGAATCCCCCGATACCCATTTCGGTACGCTGGGACTGGATCCGCTGCCTCCCGATCTTCCATTTATCGGTATGCTGCATGAAGATCGCGGGTACGGTATCGGATTGATAACGCTCGACAGGGCCAACTTGCAAAGCCGTCGCACGGTCACTCCCCAGGACGGCGGCGCATATTATCATTTCCTCGATTCCAGCCTTTTTGGAGCGGGCAGTCCCAAGAATTTTTTCTACCTGGTCTGCTACGAAGCATATCATGGCAATCATCATCTCGTGATCCCCGCCGGTTCTACGTTCGCGTCCCGTACCGCGATCCTCGCCTATCCTGTGGGAACCCGCGACGATGAAACCCGTTATGACGATCTCAAGCGGTGGATTGATAAACTGCGCAATCCGCCGCGGGTTTACGCACGATAAGGGAACGCATATGTTTTCAAGTGTCAGAGGGAAAATTTCGATGATCGGGAAACGATGGTTTTTGTGGATGATCTTTGCAGCGGCGGCGGTGGCCGATGTTGCCGATGACGGACCGGCGCCACCCTATACGGTGGCAATGAAGGAAGCATACCTGGAACAGGTGCGCCAGAGCCCGTATGTGACGCCGACCGCCAGCGCCGATGCGCGGCTGGTGATCGGGACCACCCGCGGTTGGCAGGCGGACGATTATCCGTTCGATCTTGACGAGGTCGAGGATCATTTGCTGGCCGCTTATGCGGACGTTGTCGAGATCCCATCCCATCCGTTGTATGGTTTCCGGATTACCGATCCGGAAGTAGACTATCCCGCGGTGACGGTTGTATTGACCGACGGCAACCACAATACCGAGCATACCGGAAGCTGGGCGTTTGAAGGGATGGTCGATTTCCTGTTGAGCGACGATCCGCGCGCCGACAAGTTGCGCCGATACGCCGTGTTTTACATCTATCCGATGGTTAATCCGGACGGACGCTATACCCTTGTCGGACGCTGTAACCCGGAAATCGTATCGGCGGGCTGGCTCGATCATAACCGAATGTGGCACTCGGCCGGACTGCTTTCAACCATCGATACGCTGGTGCCGGCCATCCGTTTCGATACCGGCACAAGGGTCGATTATGCGCTCGATTTTCATTCAACCAGCCGTACTTTTATTTTTTCACTGCCAGAATTGGCGAACCATCCATTCATTCATTCAGGCGATTACAACCCGCGAACCGGAAACAGGACCGCGGCTTACCACACCCAATCGAATACCCGGCAATACCCGCTGTTTTTTTGCGAGCGCCGAAGGACTTGCCGCCCCCTATGTCTGGACGCTGGAACACGCCGATGCCTTGTCCGCAACGCGCAGCCGGGATTTCGGGCGAGCCTATGCGCTGGCGCTGTACGACGTGTTGCTCGACGGATTCAAGGGGAAACCGGCGGATGACGATCCGCCCGCCGACAAGCCGGTTGCTGCGGACGCTGAAACGCGGGCTCTGTTGACGGCGGCGACACAAGGCGATGTGCCGGCGCTTGAAACTTTGCTGGATGCCGGAACAAAAACGAACGCCGCGGATGAGCGCGGTAATACCGCGTTGCATCTGGCGGCCGCCAACGGCCACGCGGAAACTGTGCGTTTGTTGTTGAGGCGGGGCGCATCGCCGGATGCGCGCAACAAGGCGGGCCGCCGTCCGCTATACCTTGCCGGTGCGGCGGGTCATGCCGATGCAGAAAATGTTGTGCTGGCGTGGGAAGAAGAGAGATTAAAGGAAAATTCCGTGCGCGCCGTCGAATCCATCAACCGCCGGTGGTTGTTCACCGCTTTACACCTGGCCGCGGGCGCTGGTGAAACGGCTATGGCCCGTTTGCTGTTACGTTACGGGGCCGTCATTGACGCGCGGGATATCGTGGCGCGCACTCCCCTGCGGCATGCGGCTGAAGCCGGACATGACCGGACGGCCGCTTTTTTGATTGAACAGGGAGCGGATGTCAACGCTGAAGACAGCAGTGGCAACACGGCGCTGCATCTGGCGGCCATAGGATGCCGGTCGCATTCCGAACACTGGGCCACCATCTGTCGTGGCGATTGCCGGGAACAGTCGGCATTGTGTCCGCGCGGTAGCGTTATTTTGTGCGATGAGGAATACATCGCGCTGGCCAAGGTCTTGTTGGAGAAGGGCGCCGAGGTGTCCGCCGCCAACCGGCGCGGCTGGACGCCGCTGCATTACGCGGCGCGGTATGATCGTCCGCGGATCGCCGCGCTGCTGATAGAACACGGCGCGGACATCCACGCCCCGCATACAGGCGGCGACACCCCGCTACACGTGGCCGCGGCCTATAACCGCGCTGATATCGTGGCGTTCCTGCTCGATGCCGGGGCAAATCCAGCGGCGCCGGACAACCGGAATCGCACACCGCTGGATTGGGCCCGACAGCTCGAATATCCTGAAGTGATGGATACGCTGGAAGCGTTCGGCAAATAAACGGGAGGTGATAAAATGCTTCTGAACCTGAACCCGGATCTGGATCTGATTGTTTGGATAGCTCGGGTGACGTTGCTATGTATGCCGGCAATGGTCTTGGCAAGCACGGTTGATCTGGTTCGGAACGGAGAACCGAAGGCGGGCATCGTTCTGGAGCCGGAACCGGAGGGAATCCAATGGCCGGATGCAAAACCGCGCTATTTCTACGGCTACCGGGAATATTACGTGGTGTATGACCTGATCGAGGGGACGGACCGCTATCACCAGCCTGATGAGTTCCCGAGGCTTTACGAAAAAGGCGATCCCCATCCGGCGGCACGGCATGCGGCCAATGAACTCGTGCAACATATCCGGCGCATGAGCGGCGTTCTCCTGCCCGTGGTTCAAAACAAAGACGAAATAGGCGACAGGCTCCCGATCTACATTGGCCGGGCGGCCGATGCCGCGCTGGATGAAACAATCCTTGCGCAGACCGGGGTATCCGATGGTTTTGCGCTGGTTGTCGAGGAGAACGCCGTCCATTTGCGCGGCTTGCGGCCCGTGGGAGCTCAGCATGCCGCTTACGAATTGCTCCGCCAACTCGGCGTTCGGTGGTTCGAACCGGTGAAGGACGGCCTCGTGATTCCCAAGCGCGACACAATAACGCTCGACATCCAACAAACGTTGAAAACGCCCTCGGAGGAATTGCGCTGGCTGCCGCGAACGACGCCGCGTTCCATCGTTTATACAACACGTATGAAGGAGGAACATCTTGCGATGGTAAGCCAAAGCCCGTATGTATCCCCGACCCCCAGCGCCGACGAACGTTTTATTCTGGGTCAGACAAGCGGCTGGAACGGGGATCCGGAAATCCTGCTGGAAGCCATCTTGTATTACGTTCCGGAAACACTGCCCGTCGCCGATGCGAACGGCCAATGGGCCGTGGAGCCTGTTATCCAGCCGCATAACCTTTACGGATACCTCATAACGGATCCGCAGGCGGAAGGACCTAAAAAACGAATCGTGTTGACGGACGGCAACCACAGCGAATTCCCCGGCTCCTGGATTTTCCATTATCTGATCGAATTTCTGCTGAGCGATGATCCCAGGGCCAAAACCATGCGACAGAAGGCGGAATTCTATGTGTATCCCATGGTAAACCCCGACGGACGCTACGTGATGTCGCGGGTACAGAATCCCGAAGTCGCTGCCGCGGGGTGGGATAATCATAACCGGGTCTGGAATGTGGCCGGGTGTTTCTCGACCATCGATGTGCTGATTCCCGCCATGCGATACGACACCCGGGGGAAGGCAGACTACCTGATCGATTTTCATTCCGGCTTCAGCACCCCAAGCCTTCTAACTCATACTGATCTGGAAAACAGCGCGTTTGCCAAAGCCGTTTCAAAACACGCCGGAATGCGGGCCGCCGGCAGAGCGACGCAATCCTCCGTGACCATGACCGCGGACTTTGCCCTGCATACGGACGGCTTGAATGCGCCGCGCGCGTTTACCACCGAACCGCCCGACTGGCAGCCGCTGGAGCTGGGCCGCAAACGCGGCATCGGTTGCGCCCTGGCGCTGCATGACGTACTCACGGGCCGATTTGACGACACCGGGGACGCCGTTGCGAAACCGCCACAAGCGGGGGTCGCTTCCCGCATACGACAGCGTAACGCGTCCGCGCTACTGGAAGCGGTGGCGCAAGGGAACCTTGATGCCGCTCGAAACCGCCTGAACGAAGGTGATGATATCAACGGGATTAACAGCGTCGGCAATACCGCCCTTCACCTGGCCGCGGAACAGGGCACGACGGACCTCGCGCGCTGGCTTCTGGAAGCGGGCGCCCATGTTTCGCCGCGCAACCATCGCGGATGGACACCCCTGCACTACGCCGCACGGTACGGAAATACGGAAATCGCGGAGCTGCTGATCGGGAACGCCGCCGAGATCAATGCCCGCGAGACCGGCGGCGATACGCCGTTGCATCTCGCCGCGGCCTATAATCGCGCCGATATTGCCAGGCGATTGCTGGAGAAC
>PWZG01000209.1 GCA_003567575.1 PVC group bacterium
ATCGTTGACCGGTTTTCCCGTGTTTTCAGACAATGGTAAAGATTACGGCAAAGACAAAGAGGCATCCGTCTACCCCTCGTCTTTACCCTGATCTTTACCTTTGTCGGTCGCCTTTGCGATCGTCGTCGGGGAGACTGAAAAGACAAAGATCGTGACTACGATCGCGACGACGATAACCGGTCACGAATCTTGCTGGCCACGGATGCCTCTCAAGATCCTTTTGTGGCGTCTTTCGTGGGACGGGATGGCATCCCGTCCTACAGCGGCCGCAAATCGGTAGGCGAATGGTAGTTTACTCATCGTTCTCGTTCTCGTCCTCGATCCGTTTTCTGCGCAATCGAGAAAGAGGACGAGGACCGTTCGCTTCGCTCACTGAGGACTAGGAAGATTGGTAATTCCTCTCCTCGTAATCCGTAGTCGTCGCCGTAGTCGTCCACCGATTTCGACCTCCGACACCCGACCCCTGAAGTTACAGGCTAGGCCAATTCGATCAGGACAAGCGATCAGTACATCATTTTTTTAGGAATGTCCAATTTCCTGTTGACGTACCGAATCCGTTCGGATAGGATAAACACGGAGATGAACATACTTATAAAATGGTTTAAAAACAGGTTTTCCGATCCGCAAGTCGTCGTGCTCGTCGGCTTACTGGCGTTGGGCGCAGTGCTTGTTTTCTGGGCCGGCAACATTATGGCCCCTATTTTTGCGGCTCTGATCATTGCCTATTTGCTTGAAGGCCTGATTTACCCGATGGAAAAACACGGATTGCCGCGATCGGTGGCGATAGGCTTGGTTTTCAGCGTGTTCATGGTGTTCCTTTTGCTCGTCATACTCGTGCTGTTGCCGTTGCTTTACCGGCAAGTAACCCAAGTCATCCAGGAGATCCCTTCTTTCGCAACGTGGGGCAAAGATCAATTACTGCTCTTGCCGGAACGCTATCCGGAATTGATTTCCGCCCGGCAGATAACCGATTTGATGAATGTCGTCCAATCCGAACTCGGTCGGATCGGCCAGCGGATTCTGACCATATCCGTGGCGTCGGTCCGCACCCTGGCCATCTTTTTGGTCTACCTGATCCTGGTCCCGTTGATGGTTTTTTTTATGCTCAAGGATAAAAATCTGTTGTTGAACTGGTTCAAACAGTTTCTGCCCGATGACTACCGCTTGAGCGCGAATGTATGGCAGGATGTGGACCGGCAAATCGGAAGTTATATCCGCGGTAAATGCATCGAAATCCTGATTGTCTGGGCGGCAAGCTCGCTGGCCTTCGCGCTGATAGGTTTGCAGTCTCCCATGTTATTCGGATTTCTCGTCGGGCTATCGGTGATTATACCTTACGTGGGCGTGACCATCATGACGTTTCCCATTGCGGTCATTGCTTACTTTCAATGGGGCTTAAGCGCGCCGTTCGGCTATACCATTGGCGCCTATGCGGTAATCCAGTTGCTGGACGGGAACCTGCTGGCGCCGCTGTTGATGTCTGAAGTTGTAAATCTGCATCCGCTGGCCATTGTCGCTGCCGTCCTGATTACCGGCGGTTTGTGGGGTTTCTGGGGTGTGTTCTTCGCCGTTCCGCTGGCAACGGTGGTACAAGCCATCCTGCGCGCGCTGCCCGCAAAATCGTCGCAATCGTCGCCAACAGCATGCGATTTACCGACGAAGCGACAAAGAGAATAACACCCGGAAATCATGGAAGGACTGTTCTTTTGACGATGAGTGAGCCCGACATTGTCTGCACACGTTGCGGCGCATGTTGCGACCGGCCTGGATACGTTTATGTGTCCGCTAAGGAAGTGGAACGGATCGCCGGCTACTTGAATCTGGCGGTAGAAGACTTTACACAACGTTATACCCGCCTGAGTGATAACCGCCGGCGCTTAAGTCTGATCGACAGCAAGACAGGCGGATGCGCTTTTCTTGATGACGCCCGTCAGTGTCGCATCCAAGCTGTTAAACCACGCCAGTGCGCCGATTTTCCATGGCGCTGGCGTTACGACGAATACGAAGAATTCTGTGCCATCGGACGCGCCCTGGCGCAGCGAGCCCAGGCAAATGCTTAAACCATTCCGGAAAAATGTGAGATACCATGGCTAAAAACAAACACATCCAAACCAATCGCATCGACAACGAGACGATTATCGCCCTGTTAACCGAATCGGGTTATACGCCCATGACCGCGGCCGAAATCGCTTCCCGTTTCGAGCTGCGGGGTGGCGCCATTCAATCGTTGCGCCGGCTTCTGCGTAAAATGACGCTCAAAGGCGAAATTGTGAGGGTACGGCATAATCGTTATACCCTCGGCGCACCGGCAGACATTATCACCGGCCGCCTGCAAGTCAGCCGTTCGAAAATGGGGTTTCTCGAAACCGCCGATTCGGATCAACGCATTCGCATTACACCCGAGAACCAGGGGACGGCATTGCCGGGCGACACGGTCAGTGTCCGTCTCGATTCCGCAACGTCGGACAAACGCGCCAACGATGACCGTGCGCTCACGGGCAAAGTCATCCGGGTGCTGGAACGCGCGCAACGATGGATTGTCGGCACCTTACGGTCGACGGGACGGTTCTGGTATGTCGTGCCGATTGACCCGGTATATGACAAGGATTTTTATGTTGCCGAACACGAAAGCGCGGCGGTCAACGACCGGGTGGTCATCAAGTTCGTCAACTGGGAAAACCGGCATGTCAATCCGGAAGCCGAAATAGTAGAAGTCATCGGTCCGGCGGATTCCCCGTCTACCGATACGCTCGCCATTATCCGTCATTACGATTTGCCGGAAACGTTTCCGGATGAAGTTTTACGCGATGCCGAACTTGCTGCCGACCGCCAGAATCAACCCGGTCGCCGCCGTGATTTCCGTAAACCATTCGTTTTTACCGTCGATCCGGTGACCGCGCGCGATTTTGACGACGCGCTGTCGCTGGAACGCGATGGCGATGGACGACGGGTACTGGGCGTTCACATTGCCGATGTCAGCCATTATGTCAGACCCGGCAGTGCGTTGGACCGCGAAGCGTATCGACGCGGCAACAGCGTCTATCTGCCCGACCGCGTCCTGCCCATGTTGCCGGAACAATTGTCGAACGGTCTTTGCAGCTTGCGTCCGGACGAGGACCGGTTCGCGTTTTCCACCTGGATAACATTGGACGATCATGGCACCCCGTTGCACTGGCAGTTCCGCCGCACTATCATCCGGTCGCGTGCCCGGTTAACCTACGAACACGTCATGGCCTTGCTCCAGAACGATACGATTCCCGACGGAATACCCGCCGGTTTATCGGCGGACGAACTCGATATCATCAGGGAGATACACCGTCTGGCGCAGCAATTGCGCGCACGCCGATTCGCCGCCAACGCGCTTGATCTGGAGGTTCCGGAATGGGAGGTCCGTATCGATCGGAACGGGTTGATCTCTGAGATTGTCCCCAGGGTAAGCGATGTTTCGCATCAGATGGTAGAGGAATGCATGATCGCCGCCAACGAAGCCGTGGACACCGAACTCAGCCGTCGCGGCGTATCGTTGCTGCACCGTGTTCATGAAGCGCCCAGCGATATCAAACTGCAGGAACTGGCCGTCAGCCTGACCGAAATGGGATTGCAACCCGGCGATTTACGACATCGCCGCAACCTGGTGCAGTTATTGCGCGAGGTACGGGAACATCCACTGAAACGGCACGTTCACATAGAGATTCTCAAGAGCATGAAACGCGCGGAATACTCAGCCGAGACCGGAGGCCATTTCGGATTGTCAAAAAAATTCTATACCCATTTTACGTCCCCGATCCGTCGCTATCCAGATTTGATTGTACACCGGATTCTGGCCGCAAACCTTAACGGGCGCGGCGGCGCCCCGCGACGGCCGGAACTGGAAGCCGCCGCCGTACACTGTTCCGCCACGGAACGTAACGCGGAAGCAGCCGAACGCGCATTGATCGAAATCAAAAAATTCCGTTATTTGCAACAGGCGCTGACAACCCAGCCGCCACCCGTATTCAAGGCGCATATTGTTCATGTCGTCAATTTCGGGATGTTTATCGAGCTGGAGGAATTACAGATACAAGGTTTGGTGCATGTCTCGGAAATTTCACCGGATTTCGTTCGGTTCGATGCAGCTCACCAAACGTTACATGCGCGGAACCAACGCTATCATGTCGGCATGCCGCTAACCGTACAGGTTGTCCGGGTCGATTTCGACAAACGCCAGGTGGATTTTGTCCCAGCCGAACGAACGCCTGCGCCCTCGTCCAAAGCGTCACGCTCGCCAAAACCGGATAACCGGCGATCGCAACAGCGTCGCAAACCACGTCGTCGCTGAACACCGGCGGCGGCGGGTGTGGCGGGTATCGCGAAAGCGGGATGGAATCATCGAACATTGAAGACCGGATCATGTTCACGCTGAAACTCAACGCTTTCGCGCTCATGGCCATGAGCGCCGTCACGACGCTCGCCGGAGCGCCGCACGCAGAGAACGTTAACTCCGACAACCGGATCCGGCTATCGGTGGACGTATCGCCAACGGAATTGTGGATCGGCGAATTATTCCAAATCGAGATTTGCCTGGCCATTGATCTGCCGCACGGAACCCGGGCATCGCTTGAACCGCTCTCGCCCGACCATCCGCCGCATCTGATCGTTCCGTTTCTAATGCAAGACACCCCGCCGGGCATCAAAGGACCCGATGTTCACGCCCTGTTGAAACCCATGCTGACCATGGATACCAGCCTGCCGGCGCTGAAAATCAACGATTACGCTGTTACGACGGGCACCCGATCATGGGATGTGCGATTGTTGGAGTCTTCGGATGCGAGTACGCGACCGGCGCGTTTTTCGCCAAACCGTCAGTGGCGTTTGGATAACGGCAAGCGCTGGATCGAATATACGTTGCGCAGCCAGTGGCAAGCCGTTGCGGAAGGCGTTTACGCGTTCGGACCGGTATCGTTTTCGGGACAGGTTGCCGTTGCCATGGATGCCGGCGAGCGCATCCGCCGATGGCGTCATGTCTCCGTGACCAGCGGGGTTGCCATGGTAACCGTTGCGTCACCGCCGCGCGACCGGTATCCGGAAAACTTTTTCGGCGCCATTGGTTCCGCCATGCCGGCCGACGTAATCATCGAACCGCAAACCTGTCGCGTGGGCGACCCGCTCAAACTCATCCTGCGCATTGGCGGCGATGTTTCAAGCGACCGGCTGTACCCGCCGCGCTTACAAATGTACGATACGGTTAACACTCTCTTCCGGGTTCATGACGATTCCGCACGGACCGTTCGCGCGGATGACGGTACCGAATTCCATTACGTCATACGGCCCGTTACTGAAGGCGCGATCGAGTTTCCCGCCCTGAAACTTCCCTGGTACGATCGCGCCGGCCAATATTTCACCTACACCACAACCCAACCGCTGCCCCTGCAGGTATTACCGGCCGCGCGTATCGAATCCCGTCATGCATCGTTTATACCTGCCGCGTTCCGCGATGACGCCGACGGCTGGAAACGGGTATCATGGCGCGACGAACGTAACAGTTTGCGGCTGGCAGCGCTGGGACCGGCGCTGTATCTGCTGATCATTGCGCTGGCCGCCCTGCCGTGCCAATGGCGGTCGTTGCGGCGCTGGCGCCGCCGGCACACCGCCGCCCGTTCCCTGCGCCGGCGCCTTCGGCGATTGACCCCGGAAATTGCCATTACCCACATGATCATTGCGCGTGCGGTGCGGGCCGCGTACAACCGGTTCTTCGCCGATATACTGGATTTCGATGTCTATACCAAAACACCGGACGAACTCTGGCAAACGATTGCCGACCGCTGTCCCCGAGCCATGCCGTCGCCGGAGGCACGCGATATCATGGAACGTTGTTATCACCAGTGTTTCACGGAACAGCCGGCGGTTCCTTTCGATCCGGCAACCGATATCCGGCGGTTGGCACAAGCGTTGTCGGCGCTGCCGGTCAATCTATTTCCAAAAAAAATGACGTCCAGCCGCAATCCCGCGAAGCGCCGGCCACCCATGGTTCGCCGCGCCTTCGCGCCGCTGATCGCCGGCATGATCGTTGTCGCATTGCTGCTTGTGCCGCGCACCGATACGCCGCCGCGCGGCAACTGCCACACCCGGCGACATATCTGGAAAGAAGCCAATGCGTTGGCGTCGCATGCGCAAACTCAGGCAGACTATGCAGCAGCACGCGAGCGCTATCGCGAACTGCTTGCTGCCGGCGCGCATCATGCGGCGCTATATTACAATTACGGGACGTCCTGCCTCAAAACCGCGGACATCGAGACCGCCATCGCCGCGTTGCGGCGGGCCGCAACCATGGAAGGCCTGAGCCGCGACCTGAGACACAATCTGGACTTGGCATGGCGGCAACATACCGCCGCCGCGGATCGGATGACCGTAACCGACCGTATTCAGCGCGCCGGATTCCAATTACTCTTCCGAACCGGTGCCGCCGGCCGATTGCGCATGGCGGCGTTCGCCATGCTCGCCGTATGGCTGGCGCTCTCAATCCGATACCTGTACACACTTAAACGCATCCTTAACCGCCACGCTTAACCGGATACGCTTAACCGTTCACGGGTTGGAATGACACGGGTTTTGAGTGCGCGTGCCTGCACGCGCTTTTTATGCCGGCGCCCGCGCCGGCATGGGGTGTCGATTACCGGAGCAGGCTCCGGATCAGAAAGC
>PWZG01000285.1 GCA_003567575.1 PVC group bacterium
CGGCGTAAGCGCCGTCGGATGGATCGTCCCAGCGCAAATCCTGTCCGCCGGCCAAACCGCGGCGCGAGCGGTAATCCAGATGCGTCTCACCCCGCAAAAAGGGATTGATACGATATCGATAGGCTGACAGAAAATAGTAACCCATGCGACTGCTGGAACCGGGTTGAAACCGGAACCCGAAATCCGGATCGAGCGATACGTGCCAGAACGGCAAGTAAAACACCGGCAATCGCCCTAAATAGAGCACGGCATGACGTGTCCGCAAACGGTCATCTGGTCGTATCGTCACGCGTCGGGCTTGGATCCGGTAATGCGTATGCCCCTCTGGCAGATCACACGTTGTCACACCGGCTCGCTGCATTTCAAACTCTTCGTCCGACAGATTTCTTGCCATCGCGGCAACGATATAAAACGGAGCGACAAACGACGTGAATTCTCCGCTGGACCAGCGGCCGGT
Source organism: PVC group bacterium (assembly GCA_003567575.1). Taxonomy (GTDB): domain Bacteria; phylum Verrucomicrobiota; class Kiritimatiellia; order CAIKKV01; family PXCX01; genus PXCX01. Next base: position 458 of record PWZG01000285.1, read on the forward strand.
ATCGAAATTATAGGCGAACCGGTCGCCGGCCCATTCCATTGTTTCGCTACGGAAAACAACGTTTCCGGACGCGTAGGCATGGCGGGTTTCCGTATGCAGCACTGCCAGATCCGCGCGCAGAAGTTCGTTACCTCGCCGGATTCGCACATTACCCTCGGCACGCACAAGGTTGTTCCCATGCTCAAAAGAAATCGAATCGGCATCGATGGCGATGTCTTCGTTCCCTTCGGCCGCGTCACCTGAAAGACCCGAATCATTCATCGCCGCCGCAACGCCGCCCCAACCCAGACACACGATCGCCAACAGTATCCGAAGCATCGGTCGGCGCACCGTGCAGCCCGCGGTTCCGGCACGGTTTCGCATCGATCCGGTCCGCCCCAACCATGCCATCCGCGTGATTCCCTGATCCGTTACGTTTTTCCAGCGTTTAAGGTTCATTCGGTGGTTCTTACTCAGTATCTGCTGTGATATCCTGCCTTGCTCCTGGCGATCAGCTCCGTTCCGGGGTCTTGTACAGAACGTCGTTGTCGGTCGCATTAAGTATCATAAAATCCTCGACATGTCGATTGGGATCGGCACGAAACGATAACCTGCCGGAGAACCGTTTCTGAAGATCGACCAAGGCATCTTCATCGCGTTCGCGTAATCTTTCCAACACGGTGGGATGAACGATGATCTGCATTTGCAGCGGTTCCTTGCGGCGCGCATGGCGCCGGAATGCGGCCGCCATCTGTCGTTGCATATCCACGCTGATCGAGAGCGGCGATTTGACGCTGCCGCGGCCTTTGCAATAGCTGCAGTCGACATACATGCCGGACAGCACACCTTCATCGCTGCGTTGGCGTGTCATTTCCATTAAACCCAGCGACGATATCGGCAGCACGTTGGTGCGCGCTTTATCGCGCACCAGTTCCTGTTTCATAAGGCGCAACACCTGCATACGGTTTTTCTTAAGGCGCATATCAATCAAATCGATGACCAGCAGGCCGCCGATATTACGCAACCGCAATTGGCGTGCGATTTCCTTTACCGCTTCGAGATTCACCTCGAGAATTGCTGCTTCCTGGGTTGAAGCCCCCTTATGGCGGCCGGTATTGACATCGATAGTTACCATGGCTTCGGTTTCGTCGAAAACGATACAACCTCCGGACGCCAGCGCCACTTTACGGCGAAAGGCGTCCCCGATCTGCCGTTCGATATTAAAATGTTCGAAAACAGGTGATTGTCCGTCATACAACTGGATGCGAGACCGTGTCCGTCGCGAGATAATGGCGGCCAGTTCACGGATACGTTCGAAACATTCCGGGTCATCGACGACAATCCGGTCCACGTCTTCGGTAAGCCAATCGCGAACCACCCGTTCGGCCAGCTCGGGTTCGGCATACAGGTTACAAGGAGCCCGTCGTTCTTTCATGCCCTGGTTGATTTGTTCATGGACCGCGATCAAACCGCGTAAATCGTGCACGAAACTGCGTTGGCGCGCCCCTTCGGCGGCGGTACGGACGATCACCCCCATGTTTTCCGGAAGCGGCAACCGCGTAAGTATTTTCTTCAGTCGTTGCCGTTCCTTGGCATCCTCGATACGTTTGGATACCCCTTTAAGCTTACATCCCGGCAACATCACGAGGTATCGTCCGGGAATACTGAGATTCGCGGTAACGCGCGGTCCTTTGGCGCCGATGGGGCCTTTGGTTACCTGAACCACGATTTCGGTGCCGGACGGAAACATTTTTTCGATTTCGGCCGGAGACACCTTGCCGCGTTTTTGCGAGCTACGCCCGGGTATTTCCCGCTCTTCGATCGCTTCGAGCCGGGCGGCGTCCTCGGGAATCATATCCCAATAATGCAGGAATGCATTTTTTTTCAAGCCGATATCGACGAATGCCGCCTGCAACCCGCTTTCCAGATTCTGGATACGTCCCTTGTAAATACTGCCCACGATCCGTTCTTCCGTCGGATGTTCGACCTGGAACTCTTCCAGGCGTTCATCTTCCATCACGGCAACACGTGTCTCCAGCGCTTCGCTATTGACGATAATCTCTCGTTTAATTTTTTTGTTTTGTCGTCCAAGAACCATTCCAAACATTACCAGTCTCCTAAAATAGATCGCGATTCCGCCGATGGGAACCGGATACGTCGAATATAGACGCTCTGCACCAACCCCAGCAAAGCCATTGTGCCCATCATGAAGGATCCGCCGTAGCTGATCATCGGCAACGGCAATCCTGTAACCGGCATGACGCCTATGGTCATCCCGATATTGATATAGATGTGGGCAAACAGCATAAGCAGCGCGCCGGCACACAACAAGCGTCCAAATTTGTCGCGTGCCCGCAGCGCAGCCCTTCCAATACTGTATAACATTAACGAAAACAGGCTCAACACTGTCACAGCGCCCCGGAATCCGGTTTCCTCGGCGATGACCGAAAAGATGAAATCCGTCGGCGCCACCGTGCGAGGCAGGAATCCGAGGATATTCTGTGTACCCTCCAAAAAACCTTTTCCGGCGATACCGCCGGATCCGATGGCGATCTGCGACTGGCGTTTACTCCAGCCTCTGTTTAAAGGGTCGCGGTCGGGATACACGAATACAAGAATCCGTTCCCTTTGATATTCGCGCAACCCGGTCATTCGCGCGATACGGTCGCTGACCTCGGGATCGGCGCTCATTCGGTCCGGCAATACCAGGGCGCCGACGATAATCGCCAGCAGCAGCAATCCGGCGGCGGCCGGCGCCAGCACCCAGCGTAGCGGCAGACCGGCGGCGAAAGCCATGCCCCATACCACCGGCAGCATGACGGCCGCCGTCCCGATATCTGGTTGCAACACAATCAGGGCAACCGGCGGCAGGGTGATGGTGGCCACACCGGCCAGCAAGGTGCCGGTTCCCAACGGTCCGGCCCGTCCCAGAAATTGGGCGACGGCAATGACCACGGCGACCTTGGCAAGTTCCGACGGTTGAAACGTCATTCCCGCCACGCCCGGCAGCGACAGCCAGCGGCGGGCGCCGCCGATGCGTACTCCCGAAACAAGAACCATTAACAGCAAAACCAATGCGGCGACGTAGCACCACCATGTCACGGAGCGGAACCGGCGGTAATCGCAGAGAGCCAACCCGAAATAGGTGACGGCGCCCAGCAGCGCCCAGCGAATCTGTTGCTGATAGAGCATGACGCGTTGACCGGTATCATCCCGTAAAAACGACGCGCTGTAAACGAAAAGAAAACCGAATGCCAACAGCAACAGCGCCGAGACGTTCAGCATCCAGTTCATGCGGGCCAGCAATCTTAATCGCATCCACAGGGCGTGCATCGCTATAGACCCTCCCCGACGAGTAAATGTTCCATCAAACGCTTGATCCGCGGAGCAACCGTGATGCCGCCTGATTCGGCGTCTTCCACAACCATGGCCACGGCGTAACGCGGCCGTTCGAACGGTGCATAGGCAATCATCCAGCCATGTTTCCGATCGAGATGTTTCGGGCCGACTTCGGCCGTCCCGGTTTTACCGGCCATACTAAATCCGGGTACGCGCGCGCGGTATGCCGTTCCGTCGCGCGCCTGCACCACGTCACGCAATCCATACCGTATTGTCCGCAACATATCCGGCGGCCATTCGATATCGTGTATTAACCGCGGCGGCAGACGATTCATGGAACTGGTATCGGCATCCCATATTCCCATCGCCAGTCTTGGCTGCCAGATCCGGCCGCCGTTGGCCAGGGCCGACGCCATGAGCGCCATTTGCAACGGGGTAACCAATAAGGCGCCCTGCCCTATCGCCACGTTAGCCGTATCGCCCGTGCGCCAGCCATCGCCTTGTGTACGCCGTTTCCAGGTGTCGTCCGGCAATAATCCGGGCGATTCGAACGGCAAATCGATTCCGGTACGCCGTCCCAGCCCAACGGCCGCCGCTTGATGCAGCAGCATGCCGTAGCCGCCGCGAATGGCTATATCGATAAAAAACGGATTACATGAGTGTTTCAGCGCATCCTGCAATACAAGCATCCCGTGGCCCTGACGTCGCCAGCAACGGATGGACGCGCCCGGCCCGATGTTGTAACTACCGGTACATTCAATCCGTGTTCCGGCATCCATTATCCCGTTAATTAACGCCCCAATCGCGACCAGCGGCTTGACGGTACTGGCGGGCGGATAACGGCCGGCGATGGCGCGATTCAACATAGGCGAACGTTCGTCCCGCCGCAATGCCTCCCAATCAGACGTCAGGATCACGGGAACGAACCGGTTATGATCGTAATTCGGGCTCGATGCCATGGCCAGCACATCGCCGTTGCGCGGATCGAGCACAACGGCGGCGCCCTGCACGTCCGCCAGCTCATGCTCGACCAATTGCTGGATCAGCATGTCAAGCGTCAACTGAATATCGGAACCGGCAACGGCGGGTCGTTCGGACATATCTTCCCAGCGATATCCCGCCGCGTCGACGCGAATCAAGCGGCCACCGGCTTTACCGCGTAATAGCTCGTCGTATTGTGCCTCGATCCCCGCTTTCCCTTCGAATTCCGGCAGGTAAAACGCGCGCCCCGTTTCCTTATCGTCCTGTGCCGGATCGGCGCGTCCGACATAGCCAAGCACATGACATGCGGCCGGGCTAAGGGGATAATCGCGTATCGGCGCCGGCTGTATATCGACGCCGGCGAAATCGCGGCGGCGCTCGGCAAAGCGTGCCATTTGTCGTGGATTCAGGTCGCGCCACGCAACCAGTGGCAACGGCAGCCGTTGATGGATATGGGCGCGCACGCGGTCTTCATCCGGCAAAGCCGGTTCGCCCATCAAGACCGTCAGATCGTCTAAGACCGACATGACCTCGCGAACCGTATTGGCCCAGGGTCCCGGTCGCCGTAATTCTTCGAGATACAACACCAGCTCGTAGGAAGGCCGGTTATGCGCGATCAGCCGGCCGTTACGATCGAAAATACGTCCGCGCTGGGCCGGCATACGCACCCGCCGGATACTCTGCCGGCTGAGACTGCCCTCGTAATGATCGCGTTGGCGAACCTGCATGCCGAACAGGGTTACGGCCAGCGAACCGAGCATCACGAGAGACAAGGCCGTCAGCATCATGACGCGGCGCCGTTGCCGCTTTTCTTCATGGTAGCTGTATATCACGGGTTGACAACCTCCTCAAGCGTTCCCGTCATCCGGTGTAAGCGGATGGCTACGCGTATCGTCACCAGACCGGCCAGCAAGCCCATCACCGCAACGGCAAACAGTTGTCGCATCCATCCGCCCGGAACACCATCCGCCCGGTCCCAGACCGTCATTTCCGTAAACAGCATGATCAGCGGTTGGCCCGCCGCGGTCAGCGCGGTCAGCACGGCGACGGACAATCCGCCGCCTTCAGCCCAGAAGGGCTGATGATTATGGATAATTCCGCCGGCAATGCAGTAATACAAGGCGGAGACACCAAGCGGCAACAGGCTGTTGGCATCGTAAAGGATACCGCCCAGCAAGGCCGCCGTGACCATGACCGGCGTCGGGAAATAAACGGCGTAGAACACCACCACGGCCGCCAGCAGCGGTGGCCGTGCCTGGCTCAGCATCATCAGCGGCGGAAACAGGCTTTGTATCCAACCGGCAGCCGCCAACAAGATTAACATAACAATTATCGTCACGGTAGCGTTCCTTCGCGCATGTGCCGTATGACGTAAAGGGTGTCCAGCCGGCTGAAATCCGCGGTCGGCATAATATCCGCGCGCCGGTATAATCCCGAGGCATCGGTGCGCACACCGATCACGGTGCCGACCGCTATTCCGGCAGGGAATATTCCGCCGAGACCCGAGGTCACCACCTCATTCCCTTCGCGGACGTCATCTTGTAGAGACAAGAAGTCCACACCGAATGTGGAAATCGGCAGTAACAGTTGCGGCAGCTCACGCCGTCCCAGGTGCGTCGGCGCGCCTTCGAGAATTCCCGGCGTTCCTGACGGCATCACGCGCACGGAAACACTTGAAGACGCATCGCTGATAAGCAGTACATCGGCCGTACGCCGTGATGTCTGCTCGATTCGTCCAACCAGGCCACGTTCGGAGACCACGGGCATGGCCGCACGGATACCATCAACGGATCCGCGGTTAAGGCGCAGCGTACGCCACCAACCGGTCATATCGCCACGCGCAATCACGCGGCAGGCGACCAGATCGGCGGGAGATCGAGATACGTAATTCAACTGGCGCCGCAGGGCCGCGTTCTC
>PWZG01000200.1 GCA_003567575.1 PVC group bacterium
AAAATGACCACCGAGTTAAGACTGGCCCGCGCGAGCATGGCCGTAAAACTCTGCCGTTCCATATTCCGGCGTAAAGGCTCCAGAATCACGAACATCGCAAACGGATTAAGCATGACGAAAAAGGCAATACTTGTTGACAACATATCCTGCATGGTTCACGTACTTTCAAAGGCAACCTGCGTTTCGCCTGCGCCGCGTTCCTTGGCTGCCTGCCTGTGACGGCATGGCCGACAATTGGCAGGCAAGGTCACTTCAGGCATGCGGCAGCAACTGTTGCATCAGACGCCGCAACCGTTGTTCGGTGGAGGCAACCCAACGGCGGGTGGCGACTATTTGCCGACTGTACCGGTTGAAATCCAGGCCGCCGGGCGCGCCCAGATGATTTTTGGCGACAATATTTTCAAGCGGATCTCCGGCCTCGATGGTCTCGGGATGTTGCTTGACCCGGCGATAGGCGTCGCGAAACGGGATTCCCTGGCGCACCAGCAGCAAGGCGTGATCGGCGGCAAAAACCGCTGGTGTAAAAGCCGCCAGTAATCGTTCTCGATTGACAATTAACCGGGTGATCAGTGTCGTCATGATTTGCAGCGAGCTATCGGTTATTTGCAGTCCTTCAAGCAAAGGTTCCTTGGTTTCCTGCACATCCCGGTTGTAACCGGCGGGCAAGGCCCGCAACAGTTCGGTCGTTCCGAACGCGTGCCCAAGCAAGCGTGCGGCCCGGGCGCGAAGCAGTTCAAGGACGTCGGGATTGTTTTTCTGCGGCATGATACTGCTTCCGGTTCCCAATTCCGGGGGGAACCGGAAATATCCGAATTCCGGCATCGAAAACAGAATCATATCCTGAGCCAGCCGCGACAAGGTCAACATCACCTGGCCGAGCGCATTAAGAATGCGGGCTTCGTTTTTTCCGCGCGCATGCACGGCATAAAGTACATTGTGAACGGGAGCATCGAATCCGAGCAAACGCGACGTGAGATTTCTATCGATAGGCAACGGTACGCCGTATCCGGCCGCCGCGCCCAGCGGACAACGGTTATTAAGATCGTACACATGACGTAAGGATTCGAGATTCTCCGCCATTTCCTCGACATAAGCCGTCGCCCACAACGCGACGGACGACGGCATGGCGGGTTGTAAATGGCTGCGGCCGACCATGGGAACGTCTCGATGTTTACGGGCGAAAACCAGCAGGGCATTCATGAAGTCGGCAGCGTAGCGCGAAACATTCAGCAGTCTATCGCGGGCATGCAAGCGCAAGTCCAGCGCTGACTGGTCGTTACGACTGCGTCCGGTATGGATACGGCGTCCCAGCTCGCCGATGCGTCGGGGGAGATCCCGTTCGACGGCCATGTGAACATCCTGATCCGCCAGGCGGATGGTAAAGCGACCCTGTACGGCGCGCGCGGCAATATCGTCAAGTGCGTCAAGAACCTTTTGCAATTCGGCCGCATTAAAAAGCGGTGGCTGTACTGGCATTCGCGAAAGCATCACGGCATGCGCCGCCGATCCCATACAATCCGCGGTAACCAGGACATGATCGAGCTGTGCATCGCGACCGGCGGTATAATCCAGAACCTCCTGGGCAATCACGCCGACGGTCGTTTTCGATGGATCGGTCCTTTTTCGATTAACGGACACGTTATTTCGCGAATTGACGCGCTGGTTCGGTTTGCGGGCGGAACCGGTCTTTGAACGGGCTGATTGTTTTCTTGTCATGGCTTGTCGAATTCGTCTACGTATCGACGCAACCGCGACGGCGGCGGCGCATCCAACCCGTCGTCTTCGAGCCAGGCCGGGGGATGATACAATTGATGTCGCGCTTCAAATAGACCCACGTACTGTTCACGTAAAGCGGCGAGCGTTTCCTGTTCTTCAAGATCGTTGAGAATGCGCCGGTAGTCGCGTCGCAACAAAAACCGCGGTCGCCTGCTATCCAGCGAGTGAATGAATGCGACGGCCCGGCCGATCAGCGCCTGATAATCCGATGGACCGCCCGCGGCCAATGCCGAGAGTTCATTCTGGCGGGAATGACTGAAAATCTCAATCCATGGTTCACGCCGCCAAGAAATCAGCACATCGAGTCCGTATTCTTCTTCAGACATTTCAAGGTTCGAAGGGATCCCCGAAACACCCGGCAACACCTGCAGTGCCTGCCGCAAACGGCCGTAACGTTCGACGGCGCCTATCGTGTCGCCGGCTGTAAACAAACGTTGCAGCGAAGCGACATAGGGTTCCCAGCCTTCGCCGGTATTGGGAGCTGACGCTTCAGGATTTAAGCGAGCCGGCGTTATCGGCCAACCCTCCGCCAAAAACGCGATCCAGCTCAGCAACGCATCCGAGGGTTGCGACCAATTGTCGGCGGCCGCCCAGGCGACCCACACACTGCTGACAGCATGTTTGAATCCGCGATAAGGCGGCAAATGACGCCATGTTAATATCTCGTCCATGCCCGGCAAATCGCCGCTACGCCATAAGTCGACAACCAACTGCTGGTTGCGTGTACGCAACGAGGGATAAAGATTCTGTGCCACGCCTACCGACAACCAATGCGGCGCGTTTTCCTCGTAAAACGTCCGGTCTTCCTCCGGCTGCGCCTCGATAATCAACGCATCCAAAATCATGGCGCAGACAGCTTCGATAAATTGTTCCCCGTCAAGCGTCGATACGCGCTCGATGCGTAACCCCAAGTTTACCCGGTTACCGCGGATATTCCGCCGGAATTGTATGGCTCCGGGCACGCCTTTTTCCCCTTCGGCATCGACGATAATGTCGAATACACGTTCAGCGGGTAGTTCGACGGCCGGTCTCCAGACTTTTCGGAAGCGAAGATAAACATCGTCCGCCCATCGTGACAACAGCAGCCGATCTCCGGGATCATCCGCGCTAACGAAAAACCGGCGTGATGGAGAACGTACTGTCGACGGCGTCCACTCGCCGTCATCACGGCCGTAACTTTCCGGCATAGCCGCGAGCTGTAGGACGGCAGCGAGTATAATATAAACTCCGAGCCTGCCAAACAACGCATTGTCTCCTACGCTGGCAACGGGGATAAGCATGTAAGCGTATCTTCCTTACGGCCTGAAAGCGGCCTTGATAAGATTGGCTTCAAATTCCACCGCCGAAAGTTTTTGGAGCAATTCTTTTTCAGCGGTTGCATCCGCGAACACGGCTGCCATGAGGCGGTAAACGGGCGCCGCCAGTGGGCCGGGCAACGGAAGGCGCCCGATGGCTGCGCCGGTTGTCCGGAAACCGTCTTCGTGCGGAACACAGCGTATCTCGTAGGAGTATGGCAACGGCCCGATATCGTAATCAAAAACCGTCCATTCCAAGTCTTCGACAACTCTAATGATCATCAATCCCGGATTCACCTCGGCCGATATAGACTTTACCCCGGCGCCGAAGTATATGGTCAGATAATCATTGACATCACCAGCCTCGAAAGTGACGCTTGTTTCCGCGCCGATATCCAACGCGTTTTTAACGCCGGCCAACGGGCCACGCACTCTGTAGGCGCCTGTCCGCGCGCCGGCTGCCCGGGTTTCCTGAAATGGTGCGCGCGCCCACAAGGCCAAGCCCGCCGCGACGGCCACGGCGACCAGCAATAATAAGACCAGCCGTTTCACTATTTTACCAACCGATACCGCGCTACGCTCGCGAGAAACACGTTCCCTGGACATCTGTGACATATCCAGCTTTTTGCCGCAACTGCCGCAGAAAATGCGTCCTAACTCGTTATCATGTCCACATGCTTGACAATTAATCTTCATAAACTTTTCACTCCGCTTTCGATGATTGCGCTTTCTTCGGCGCCTTCGTTTTTTCCGGTTTGCTTACGGCCGCATCCTTCTTTTTTACATCGCTCGCGCCTTTGTCGCCGCTTGCATCCGAATGCTCGGCCTTACGCGCTTTATGGTAACTTTCGTTGCGATAATCCGTAATATAGAATCCGCTTCCCTTAAACAACAGGCCGGCGCCGCTACCAATCATGCGGCGTACTTTACCCCTGCATTTGGGACACCGTTGCAACGGTGTATCGGTCATACTTTGGAAACGTTCAAAAACATGTTTACAACGATTACACTCGTATTCGTATGTCGGCATGCGGCAAAACCTCCGGATCGTTATAATCAATAGTCAATAAAATAAGGCGCCTGGGGGCACACTCATGAATGCACAATATGTATAACGCCCCAACCGCCTATTGTCAATCACCAATCCAGCGTGGCAGCGGCGAAGAATCGCCGGGGTGTCGGGTGGCGGGTGTCGGGTGTCGTTTGAAGCTGGCGCTACGTGGGGACAAATCGGCGGTTGGCATTGACTGCCTGGCTTTGCACTATTGTCAACGGCTACGAGATCAGCGCCAGCAATTCTCATTTTGGGCTCGGTACGGTTCTCGGACGACACGGAGGTCGTCCCTCCATAGACATAAATCCGCCGTTTTACAACATGTTGGAGGGTCTCAATCTCCCGGTAACGCTTCCACCCACAACCTACAACCAACAATGTCACGTCCTGATCTCCGTTTGTCACATCTTTGCCATAAACCTTTGGCAGCCAACGCTCTTCACGCAGCACCATCGGAGTAGTTCCCGGCAAAGGTAACGTCGGAGTTAGTTCCGTTTTTCAAAACCATAGCGAAGCGGCGGTTTTGAAATACGGTTCAGGATGTTGTTCGGTGCGTCTTTCCTTATAGATGCTTTATGCAAAGTCCCGAGACATGCTCTTGCAGGTACTCTGCTACAAGTCGGCGGTGGCAGTGCTCCGGTGTTGGTTCGCTGCACAAAAGGCACCCATAATCTAATAATTCCGGTGTTAGGGTTGTCTCAATACGGCGAGATCGAATAAGTGGCAGAAACTGCTCAACGTATGTTTCCCATGATCCGCCGTTCTTCTTGTATGCGTCCAGAATGGCATCTGTCGGCGCGCATTGTGAGAGGTGATGGTAGTCCGCTTTACATATTTCGCGTAAGAAGAAGCGCAGGTCATCACGCTTGGAGAAACCGGCGAGTTGGGAAACGTTGTTCAAGCGAATGTCGAGGACTCGCTGTATCTTGGCGTTTTGCAACATGGTGAAAAACTTCTCGGCGTTCTTTTTCGTAAAACCAATGGTGAATAGTTGAATTGTCATATGTTATCCTCAGGCATGCACAAGGTCACGCGCTTGTTGGGCTTGTTCGTCCTCTTGGTAGGCGATCCGCTCGCCTTGTCTATCGTACGCATCTTCCACAAGTTCATCGGGCGTCTTAAATAAATCGATTGTTGCCATGCGGAGAGAAACCATGAGGCGACGTTCCAAATCGCGGTTGTCCTCCAATTCTCCATCTTCAAGAATGTGCTTGATGATAACATCCTGTGCGCGAAGATGGCGGCAAACGAGAATCGTTCTGTGGCATTGAATCGGATCCTTCTCCACGCACATCAACGCGAGCTTGAAACGGGTCGAACCTTTTCGCACACGCTCAAGCCCCTCCTGAAAGTAGTCCGTCTGGCCGAGTCGGGCAAAGTCAATCTTTCCATTCCGGTAGCACACGGGGTCATTTGGCCGTGCACCAAGGTAATTGCCGAGGAATACATAAGCGATCTGACTTTTTGCCAATAGTGCAGCCAGCTCGGTCTTGTTGAATTGAGAAGCAAATCGGCTGTAGGGGGAAGAACGCACATCTGCAATTGCATTGATGCCATGCAAACGCAAGAGACGAAGAAGTGTGTCAGGCGTGTGATTCGAGTGACCGACTGTGTAAATAGTTTTCATTCCTCAATATTCCAAGATTGTTGCCACTACTTTGTAATGATAGCCATCTTTGAATGGGGCTGCAAGGCTCACGACAAGCAAGCAGTTGGCAGGGTTCGTTGGTGCGATCTCTTTGGGTGGTTGATTCAGAGCTGGGAATGGCCGGAAATAACGTGCATCCATTGTGGGATCGGTGATCGGCAAATTGTACTCTGTTCCGCCGTACATGAAGACCGCACGCCGATTTTTGTGTGGGCCACCGCGGAATTCGTCATCGGCCTCCCATATGCGAAAATGAAGTTTGGTGGGTCGGATCAGGTATAGAGACTGAAACGGGGCCAGCGACGTTACGGCAACGCCAGAGTGTATTCTGTCAGTTCGCGTGCCGGGTTGAAGCCACAAGTGAGCGGGTTTTTCCTCGATTACGCCGAGACTGCTTCCAGGTATAGTGCCGATCCTGTGCCACCGTACGGATGAGTCGATCATGTAGTTCTCTGGTTGGTGCGCACAGTCCTGCTTTCCCGTTAGCGTTACCTCGACTACATCCAAAATAGCCGGTTGCCTTCCGTCTGCGCACAAGCATTCATGCGTCCGAACTTCACCCTCACCTTGTTGAGAGACAGGGCGAACCCATGGACCATAGAACCACTTGCCATCCCTCTGAAACATCTCTCTCCCAGCGATACAGTGGCAGCCACGGCGAATCGAGTTAGCAAGCACCAGAAATGTTTTCTTCATCTTTTTCTCCTCACCGAACAAGTGATTCTACGGACCCGGATATCATCCCCATTGGGGTGATCAGGGTCAAGAGCGAATGATACGGGCGGAACGAGGGGGTTGACAAGCCCGAATTTCTCGGGCACTCTTCCGCATATCCATCCCAACGCGGGCTTTGCCCGCAACCCAGAGGTCAGAAGTCAGATGTCAGATGTCAGCAAGA
>PWZG01000442.1 GCA_003567575.1 PVC group bacterium
CCCATAAAGACCAAAATCTACAATAATTCATCGGTATCAGTCTTTTGCAAAAGGCGGCCCGCAACAGCGGTAAGCGCGAAAAAAAGAATCAAACAAACCGACAACCATGATACCGTATTGTAACCACTCGCGTCAACTTGAATGACTTTGTTATTGACTGTGGCCGAAGCTATGATATCTTTAGAGACGTTTAGTTTTACGAAAGAAGACAGGATTCACTATGAAAAAATATATATACACGTTTGGCGAGGGAATGTCGGAAGGCAGCGCGGACATGCGCGAGATACTGGGTGGAAAAGGCGCTAATCTGGCGGAAATGAGTCGCATCGGTCTGCCCGTTCCTCCCGGATTCACGGTCACCACGGAATGTTGCATCGATTATTTCGCCAATCGCATGACCTTTCCGCCGACGCTCAAGGAGCAGGCGCTGGCGGCATTGATCAAAGTCGAAAAAAGTACCGGCACGGCTTATGGCGACAAGGATAATCCCCTGCTGCTGTCCTGCCGTTCCGGTGCGCGTAAATCAATGCCCGGGATGATGGACACCGTTTTGAACCTTGGCTTGTGTTCGAGCACGATTCCCGGTCTTATCGCCAAAACCCGGAACGAACGTTTTGTTTACGACGCGTATCGGCGTCTGATAGCGATGTATGCGGACGTGGTCATGGAGAAGGCGGCGGGCATAGAGAAGCCGGATGAAAAGGGTATTCGGGTGGAACTGGAACTGATTTTGGCCGATTACAAAAGCAAGCATGGATACAAGGAAGACACCGATCTGACGGCGGAAGATCTCAAGTATTTATGCGGCCGGTTCAAGGAAAAGGTCCGGTCGGAACTTCGGGAACCGTTTCCGGACGATCCGATGGTCCAGTTATGGGGCGGCATCAACGCCGTATTCAAGAGTTGGAACGGCAAGCGCGCCGTTTCTTATCGCCGCATTGAAGGTATCCCGGACGATTGGGGAACGGCGACCAACGTTCAGGCGATGGTCTTCGGCAACATGGGTAATACGTCCGCTACCGGCGTTGCCTTTACCCGCAATCCGGCAACCGGGGAAAAAGTTTTTTACGGTGAATGGTTACTTGACGCACAGGGCGAGGACGTGGTAGCGGGCGGCCGCACCCCGAATCCCGTCAATGAAGCGTCGAAGAGCGAACATACCGTCACCAAGATATCGCTGGAAAAAGCGATGCCGGCAATATACAAGAGTCTTGATGGAATTCAGGCGAAACTCGAAAAACATTTTCGAGACATGCAGGACATCGAATTCACCATTCAGGAAGGCAAACTGTATATTTTGCAAACGCGTGTCGGCAAACGCACCGGCACGGCCGCCGTGACCATGGCCATGGATATGCTCAAGGAAAAGTTGATCGGTGAAAAAACCGCTGTATTGCGGGTGCAACCATTTCAGCTTGAGGAGCTGCTGCATCCGATTCTGGATCCTGCCGCCCAGACAAATGCAAAGTTGCTGGCCAAGGGGCTGCCGGCGGGCCCGGGCGGCGCCGTCGGACAAATTGTGTTCAGCGCGCAGGCTGCCGTCGATTGGGCTAAACGCGGCAAGACTGTGATTTTGGTTCGCGACGAAACCAATCCCGAGGATGTCGAAGGAATGCGTGCGGCGGAAGGTATCCTGACGGCGTGCGGCGGTATGACCAGCCATGCGGCGCTGGTCGCTCGCGGCTGGGGAAAATGCTGCATTGTCGGCGCCGAAAAATTGCAGGTCGATGCGGCAACCCGCAAGCTGACGATCGGCAAACGCGTTCTCAAGGAAGGGAATTGGATTTCTCTCGATGGTACGCGCGGAAACGTCTATGACGGCCAGTTACCCACGGTATCGGCGACGGAAAACGAGCATTACGAAGCCTTTATGCAACTGGTCGATAAATATCGTAAACTGGGTGTTCGCACCAATGCCGAGACGGCGGATGACGCCCGCACCGCGCGCGCCTTCGGCGCCGAGGGGATCGGGCTGTTCCGTACCGAACACATGTTCTACGGTAAAGGTTGCGACGAACCTTTGTTCCTGCTAAGGCGCATGATTTTGAGCCAAACCCAGCTCGAACGGCAGCAAATTCTTAACAAACTGTTCCGATTCGTTAAAAGCGATGTCAAATCGACTCTTGTCGTCATGGATGAGTTGCCGGTAACCATTCGCTTGCTCGATCCACCGTTGCATGAATTCGTACCCCACGATCTGGTCAAGCAAAAGGAATTAGCGGTCAGTCTCGGGGTTAGCGTGCGCGAAATCAAGAAACGGATACATCAGCTTAAGGAATCCAACCCGATGATGGGGCATCGCGGTGTACGTCTCGGCATAACATATCCCGAGGTAACCGAGATGCAGATTCGGGCCATTCTGGAAGCGGCAGCCGAATTGACCAAACAACGCAAGCGATGTTTTCCCGAAATCATGATCCCGGTATCGAGCGATCCCAACGAGCTTAAATTTCAACGCGAAATTTACGACCGTGTTTGCCGGGAAATCCGCGTTAAATTCCGGATTAAGAAAATAGACTGTCTATTCGGAACCATGATCGAGATTCCGCGGGCCTGTCTATTGGCCGATCATATGGCCAAGTATGCCGATTTCATCTCGTTCGGCACCAACGACCTGACGCAGTTGGGTTTCGGATTCAGCCGCGACGATATAGGAGCCTTTATCGAGCAATATCTTGATTTGCATATTCTACCCCATGATCCGTTTCAAGTGCTTGATCGCGACGGAATAGGCGCTCTAATCCGTATCGGCATAGAAAAAGGGAGAGAATATAATCCCAACTTGAAGGTAGGAATCTGCGGGGAACACGGTGGCGATCCCGAGTCCATTCGGTTTTTCGCCGATATCGGAATGAACTACGTCAGTTGCAGTCCATTCCGGATCCCGATAGCGCGGTTAGCCGCGGCGCAATCAGCCTTGCAGGAGAAATAGGTTGTTGGAGGTGGATCATGCACGAAAAAGAAGCTCTGGCGGCCATTCGTGAAGCGATTCGCGATGTCGCCGATTTTCCCAAGCCGGGCGTTGTATTCAAGGATATCACGCCGCTCCTGAGCAATGCGGAATTACTGCACGCAACGATTGATCTGTTAGCCGACCGATACCGGCAATCGCGCATCGATCAGGTGGCCGCAATCGATGCCCGCGGTTTCCTTTTCGGCGCAGCGGTAGCCGACCGTCTCGGCGCCGGTCTGGTCTTGCTTCGCAAGCAAGGTAAACTTCCGTATCATACATTCGACAAGACCTATGAACTCGAGTACGGTCAGGGTACACTCAGCATGCATCAGGATGCATTGACAAAAGGCCACAGGGTGCTGATCATCGACGATCTGCTGGCGACCGGCGGCACCGCGGCCGCGGCCGCGCATTTAGTGGAGCAAGGCGGCGGTCAGGTAATCGAGATCGAGTTTCTGGTCGAGCTGAAGTTTCTTGGCGGCCGCAAGCTTTTGACGGGATATCCCGTCCGATCGTTGATAACGTATTAGCGACCGTCAAACCAGGCCGACGAAGACCAGCAATGCGGCATACGCCAGCCCGGCCAGCGAGAGCACGAACAGATCACGAAACAATCGATCGCGATCGACTGTTTCGCCTGCCGAAGATACCGCCAGAGCGCCCAGTGTCGAGATCGGACTGTTGGTAACGACATGCGCACCCATAATCAAAGCGGCAATGATTCGCGTGGCATCTCCTCCGATTTCGGCGGCCAATCCCGGCGCCGTGGGGATCAGCGCCGGCATGACAACCCCCGACGCGCTGGATACGATTGAGAGGACACCTCCGATGACCGCCATGACCGGTGCGGCGGTGCGGGCCGTCATCAATCGCGACAGTAACCGCACCAACAACTCGATGCCGCCGGCATCCTCGGAAACGCTAACCAGCATGCCTACGCCGCAAACCAGGATCAAGGTCGACCACGGTACCGCGTTCAACGCGGTACGTTCATCCGCCATCCGCAACAGCAGCAGGATCGCTGCCCCGCTAAAAGCTGTCAACCCAATATCCCATCGTCCGTACAACACGGCAAACACAACCAGAGCCAGTACGCCGATAGTCATCATCTGTTTGGCGTTGAATACCGGAAGTGGTTCGTCCCGGTCTCTGATCCGCGACGGCAACCGGTAACCACCGAGAAGAAAATATAATGTTGCAGCCAGAATTGTTTGTCCGGCGATCTGGCGGCCAAACACCTCTAGCCCGATATCCAATCCCTGTTCGCGACTCAATTCAACGCCGATCATTCCAGTGGGGGCAATCGGCGATAATCCGCCGGCATTAGCGCCGGCGATCACCATGGTTGCCATCAATAGCGGAGGCACCCCATGTTTGGCGGCCACGGTCATCGCAATCGGTAATACAAGCGCGCAAATGGCGATATTCCCCGGTCCCAGTGCCGCCAACACTCCCGACATCAGAAAAAAAACCGGCGGCAACAAACGGGTCCGGCCACGGACGATACCAACACATTTACCGGCCAACAATGTCAGCGTACCGTTCGCGGCAGCAATCCCAAACAGCAACGTGATTCCCAACAGCATGAAAAAAAGGCGTAACGGCCATCCTGAAATGACATCGGCAGGAGACCGATCCGCGATAAATACGCCGATCAGAAAAGCAAATGCGATGCTTAACAACCCTATATTGACGCGTCGCCAACAACCGACGCCAATGGCTAGCGCCAGAGCGACAAGCGACAAGATGGCCGCTTCATAATTCATGGATCAACCATTCCGTGCTGATGACGCGATATCCGGTAACGCCGCGAGAATCAGCCGGGTCACCTTTTCGATATTATCCTGGAATACCGCGATGATCTCTTTGAAACTCAGCGGCGGCTCATCGGTTTTCCACGAATCATAATCCGTAACCATGGCAATCGCCGCATAGGGCATTCCCAGTTCGTTGGCGAGAATCACCTCGGGCGCCACGGTCATATTGATCAGATCGGCGCCCCATATTCTGTACATATTGGATTCTGCCCGAGTCGAAAAGCGCGGGCCTTCCATAGTCATAATCACGCCGCCGTCATGAATGGGCAGCTTCAGACCACGCCCGGTTCTCACCAGGATCTCGATCATGCCGGAATCGAACGGGTCAGCCATCGGTGTATGACGGGCGTTTTCGATGCCGGGCTCGAATTCCTCGAAGAAAGTTGTGGCCCGGTGTCGGGTAAAATCGATGAATTGATCGGGAACAACCAGATCACCACGCCCGAGCGAATCTCGCAACGAACCACAGGCGGCAGTCGCCAAAACATGCGTACAACCCGCATCCTTCAACGCATACAGATTCGCGCGGGAATTAATCCGCGACGGCGGCAGGGTATGTCGCCGGCCGTGTCGCGCGATCATGGCCACATTGCATCCAGCCAGGGCGCCCAGGCGTAACGACGACGAAGGTTCACCGTACGGAGTCGTCACCTCCCGATCACTTGAATCCGTCAGCAAGTGCGGATCGTCCAGTCCGGTTCCTCCGATAATACCAATAAGCGACATGGGGATCTCCTTTCATTCAGTAATTCAGCACGCGCACAGCATACACCGCGGCTCACGGTTGTGCAAGCCGCGATCAAACCCTCTGCAGTTTGTACCCGTATGGATAACCTTCGCAGCTTCGCTTCGCCGCGGTTTGCCCTGAGACGCGAATCATGATAGATTCCCGGTTATGGAATCACGAATTATTGATACTTTCGACATGCCGCCCCGTGTCAATGTGCTGGGTGTAGGCATCCATTGTGTCGACATGGATAGTGTCTGCAACCTTCTGTTGGCGGCGGCAAGCCGGCGAGAACGGGGATATGTTTGCGTTCGGGATGTCAACGGCGTCGTGGCCGCATTGAAAGATCCCGAATTACGTCGTATCCACAACCAGTCCCTGCTGACGGTTCCGGACGGTGTACCCAATGTCTGGATCGGCCGCTTGCGCGGACACCGAAGCATGCGCCGGGTATACGGGCCGGATCTGATGCTGGAAGTATGCCGTCGCGGTGTACCATTGGGATGTTCGCACTTTCTTTACGGCGGCGGCGCGGGGGTTGTCGAAAAACTTGCCGGCGCATTGCAGCAACGGTTTCCGGGATTGAAAATCGCGGGGACAATGACACCGCCGTTCCGGCGCTTGACCGATACGGAAACCGATGATTTAAAACAGCAGGTAGCCGACGCCCGTCCGGATTTCTTCTGGGTCGGCATTAGCACACCCAAGCAGGAACGGTTCATGGCCGCCTATACGCCACGGCTGGATGCGGGCATCATGCTTGGCGTCGGAGCGGCATTCGATATTCACGCCGGGATCGTGCGCGATGCGCCACGCTGGATCAAGCCCACCGGATTTCAATGGATGTACCGGTTGTATCAGGAACCGCGTCGTTTATGGCGTCGTTACCTGCTGCATAATCCCGTCTTTATCGCCCATGTCATGCTGCAATTGACCGGATTACGGAAGTATCCGATGGATACGGTGTAGTCGGGGCAATGTCCTGGGCGTATATCACCAAGGCGGGCTTCGCCCGCAACCCAGAGGTCAGAGGTCAGAGGTCAGAAGTCAGAGTGTGCGGTCCGATAATTTCGCGGAAACCACTCGAAAAGCATTGTCATTCCGAGCGAAGTCTAGGAATCTCGGCACTCCGCGACGGACGCAGATCCCTCGACAAGCTCGGGATGACAC
>PWZG01000454.1 GCA_003567575.1 PVC group bacterium
CTCCGCCGCTGAAGTAACCGCCGTCATAATAGGCCGTGGTGGACAATAAATGCAAATAAATTCTATCGGCAAACAGCGGATCGGTATCGAGATTGCCCTCGCCGTCGAAACCGCCCTGGACGTTCGAATAGCGGACCGTGACGTTGTCCGTGGGCAGGATTTCAGTCGTCGAGTTGTCCCAGAAGATGCTGTTGATCACTTGAACCGTTTCATCTGACACGTCTTGACCCAAGGCTCCGCCAAAATCGGCGTTCACGGAAATGTTTGATACCGCCGTCACATTCGATATCGCCACGGTGGCATT
This sequence comes from PVC group bacterium, assembly GCA_003567575.1. Classification (GTDB taxonomy): domain Bacteria; phylum Verrucomicrobiota; class Kiritimatiellia; order CAIKKV01; family PXCX01; genus PXCX01. The sequence goes on from PWZG01000454.1 coordinate 305, forward strand.
GTTCACGAAAACAGCGCCGCCTCCATAACCGATGTTGTCACGGAACAGTGTGTTGACCACTTGCGCCGTATCATTGGTGAAATTATGGAACGCCACGGCGCCGCCGCGGTTTTGGGCACGGTTCTTTGCCTCATTCCCTACAAAAACGCAACGCTGAATCTTGGCGGGCCCGTCACTGAACAAGGCGCCGCCGGCAGATTGCGTCCCGCCCAGATAGGCGTTGTTGATAAAGTTGCCTACAAAAGTGCTATTTAATATGATCGGCGCAAGGTCCTGACCAATACGAATGGCGCCACCCGGAGCCCTGCGATTTCCCAAGGTATGGTTGCCGATGAAATCACAATTGTCCAGCAACATTTCGCCGCCCCACATCGAGATGGCTCCTCCCGGACCATCCTGTTGCTCTGCCCTGTTTGAGATAAACTGACTATCGAACACCCTCAATACACCGCCCTGCTGTTGTATGGCGCCTCCGCCAGAGCCTCCGGAAGTTACATAGTTAGAAGTAAAGGTGCTGTCGAAAACTGTCAATTCGCTTTCGGTACCCGTCAGATAAATGCCGCCGCCGCCACTGGAAGCACGATTGGCCAGGAATTGACTGTTGGAAACCGTCAAATAGCCGCTATGGTGCGCGATCGTACCACTTCCGGTCGCCACATGATTGGTAAAGATGCAATTTGCAACCAATCCGGTCTGACTTCCGGTGTTCCAATAGATTGCGTTTCCGGTTCTCTGTGCGCTAGCCTTCCAGTTGTCCTCGAACCAGCAATCCAGAAAGATTCCGGGCGATTCCACGCGGACGGCTCCTCCACCGGCCCCCGAAAAACCACTCGGATCGCTGAAATTGCCGATGAACACGCAATTGGTAAACGTTGCCATGACCGGAACGGCCGCGTTTGCCCTGAGTTCCACCGCGCCACCGCCGCTCGACGACGTGGAGTTCCCGTAAAAACGGCAGTTATTGAACGTCCCCAGTGGCGAATCGGCGGCTAGCGCGCCGCCGCGGCGCGTGCAAAAGTTATCGACAAACACGGTGTTGATCCATTGCGAATCCGGGTCGCCCGTGCCGCCGAAATAAGCCGCGCCGCCGCGCGTGAGGTGCGATGTACCCCGGGCATGATTGTTGGTGAAGATACAGTTGGCGACGATCATGGCATTGATGTTGTTGCCGTACAGACCGCCGCCGGAGTAAGTGGCCAGGGTGCCGCCGCTGGCATAACCATTACGGATCTTGAAACCATCCAGCCGGGCATTTGCACCCACCACAACGTTGTAACTGTTGTCGGTCAGATCGTCGAGTACCCCGATATCGCCGCAGAGGATGGTGACGTGGTTGGTCCAGTCGCGATCCTCGCGCAGGGTTTCCGTGCCGTCAAAGCCGCCGTAGAGATCGACGCCGTCTTTCATCACGAACGATTTCGTGCGGTCGGTATCGTCCGTCGGACGGTAGACGCCGGCCTTGACCCAGATTTCGTCGCCGGATACCGCGATGTGCAACGCGTTGGTGACGGTCGCGAACGCGTTACCCCAGCCCGTGCCGTTGTTGGCGTCGCTGCCGTTATCGCCGTCTACGTAATAGACCGCGCCCGTTGCCGTGATCGTCCAGCTCAGCCACAAGCCGAGAACCACCCAATGCTGAATGCGTAACACTTTCATGATCTGCCTCCTTGGTTGCGTTGTCCGGTTGGTCAAGTCCTGATTTAAAGTTGTCACCTTTTTCAGTTATCACTGCGGTCTTCAGTGTCGCGTGTCGCGGTCTGCAGTCTATCTTCTCCGGTCGCCAATCGACGGGATCGACAGGATCGACGGATGTCGACAGGTATCGAAACCCTTTTCGACGCCGCTTGAGGCGCGCACCACCAATTCCGGTTTGACCGTAATCGATTCCCACGGAGGCGCCGGCTCGTCGTGTTTGCGCGCGTTCAACCGTTTGTGCAACATATCGGCCGCTTCACGGCACAGTTCCGCCACCGGTTGGGTCACGGTTGTCAACGGAACCGGTAAATAGGGTGTCCAGGGTTCGCCGTCGAAACCGACCACGGCGATATCGTCCGGAATCCGGCGTCCGGAACGCAAAATGCCGCGCATGGCGCCCGCCGCGAGGGAGTCGCTACCACAAAAGACAGCGGTCAGCGCGGGATGTTTGTCGAGAAAACCGATGATTTCTTGTTCCGCCGCCGGGGCCGCGGACGCCATCCATCCAATGGCGCGAAACGTTATGCCGTGTTCACGCAAGGCCTGTTCGTAGCCTTCCAAACGGCCGGCCATCCGTTGATCCGCCAACAAGCCGATCCGTTGGTGACCCCGCGCGATCAGGTGCGAGACCGCCAGACAGGCGCCATGCGTCCGATCGACCGAGATGAAGTCGGCGCTCACGCGCCGGGGAACCGGCGGCAGTTGATCGTAGTCCATGAACACGATCCGGATGCCGTGCGCATGTAACGTCCGGCAAATGGGGCCCAGCGGTTTCAGACCGACATTCAGCATGAACACGACGGCCTCCGGCGCATCGGCCAGCAGATGGTCGAGCACACGGCTGGATTCCGGATGCAAACCCGGATCGCGCACCACCACATTGCGGCCCAGCTTGTCCAATTCGTGCTGAAAGGTAATCACCTTGGTCGCATGCATAAAAAACGGCGAATGCCGGGTTACCAGATAGACGGTCTGGGTTTTCCCGCCTGCCAGCGCCCGGGCATGCGCATTGGGCCGGTACCCGAGCGCGCCGGCCGTGTCCTGAATCCGCCGGGTCAGGGCGGCGTCCGCCCATGGCCGCTCCCGCGGGTTAAGGACCCGCGACACGGTGGACACTGCCACGCCTGTTCGTTCCGCGATATCCCGAAGGGTTACCCGCGCGTATGGACGTGGCGGTGCGGCTGTTTTGACAGGATGATCTCCGTTCATATCAAAATCTCGATATCAAACCGTGTTGAAACGCGGAACAAAACCATTGGCAAAGCGACATTATGTTTAGCGGAACGGAAAGTCGTCAACCAGCAGGATGCGCTGCGCTGCCGTGGGTTTCGATTCCTTGTTGTCAGCGTCAACGTACGTGGCGAACAGATACAACGGGAATCCCGGTTGCAAACGGCTGACGTTCAGAAGCGGGTCCGCGCCGTGCGCAATGCGTTCGGCGCCACGGCCGTCTTCATAGGCCGCCACGTAGATACGGTATTCTTTCGCTCCTTCAACCGATCGTAGCGCAATCTCCAACCGCGTGACCAGTCCGTCGTAATCATCGGGCGGTTTCAACGTTTCAAACGCCGTCGGTTCTCCCACGCCGGACTCGCGCAGGACGGCCATCGGATTGGGCAGCGCAACGGCGGTTTCGTCCCATTGCGCCTGCAGCAGACCGGCCGCGGCGCGCTGGGTTTCCACCGGGGCATCGGTCATGGATTCGGCATCGGCGTAAACCGCTTGAAGATGATGCAAACGTACGCTGCGATCGTCTACCGCAACTTTTTCATGGGCATAAATGTTGTGGGTGCGGTGTTCGACGATGATCCGTCGCAGTTTCAACGGCAGTTGCACCACGCCGTCGCCGCCGTCGCTACCCCACCAGGTGGTATCGTGTTCACGGAAGTTGTCGTATGGTAAATGCGATGGCAGCGGAAACTCGAGATAGCGCCAGCCGTCGTAATTGAAATACGACCAGGTATGGATATCGTCGCAGTTCCAGTCGTTATTCGTTCCGGTACTGCGCCAGATTTCGCCCTCAGCATCCTCGACTTCGTAAACGATGCGGCCCCAATTCGAGCGGCCGTCGGCCCAGACACCCAACGCACGCGCCTTGCCGGGAATGAGGATCGGTTCGTCCGGTTCGAATACGCCGTACCAGGCGGTCAACGGACGCTCCACATCGGGTTCCTCGAGCGAAATCTGCCAGACCGGTGCGTTCCGTTCGCCGCAATGTACGATTTCCGAGCGCATCGGACCATCGTGACGCGGTGCGGCCCAATGGGCTTCGGCATGTGGCGGATACGGTCCGGAAACGTAGGTCCAGGGCGTTTCAAATGGATCGAGAAGGATACGGTATTCACCCGGCGTCACCTGGTTCTCGGGGCGGTATTCAACGCGGCGTCCCCCCATGGCGGCTTCCATCATCGGATGTTCCGTGCGCACGAACGTATGATCCGTTGCACCCAGGGTAATTTCGGCAAGATTTGTCGCCGAGACGATCCATAACGGCGTCGGCGTCAGCGTCACGCTCGCCCAGCCGTTGCGATCCGGTTCGAGCGGGAACTCGTTGCCCGCTTCGTCCACTTTAACAAATGTTCCGTCAGACGGTAAGCGCAGCCGCGCTTCACGCCGCCCGCGAATCGTCCACATCGGATAGACATTGCGGTCATTCGAGGTGAAATGCAGGCAGTAAACCGAGTGGGATCCTGTCGGCAGGTAGCCCTGATACTCGCCCGGATCGAGCATGCGGGTCATGGTGGCGTAGGCGGTCAAGGCGGGCTTGGGGTTGTATTCGGGCCGGCGCGCCACGAGACCGTTCTCGCCGTAATGCTGATTGCCCCACTTGCCCGAACAATCGTGAACCGCAAAACATCCGGCCAGATACGAATCGGGGATCATGGCCAACGAGAGGGCCGACAGACGCACTACATGATCCGCCGAGCGGCGGTGACCCAGCGCCAGCGGATTGCTGGTTGGGTAATACGACTCGGGATGGATGATCGGCACATCCTCGTAACCGTGCTCCAGCATGGCCTGGCGCAGCAGCCACACGCGGTTGGGTGTGACTTCGCGAATCGGCATTTCGGGCGTCCGTTCGAACACCGGCTCGTCGACGCCGATCCAGTCGAACAATTCACGCGGAAATCCCGATTCCAGCAGGGGAATGGTGAACGATGAACCGGCCCAGGCCAGCGCGATGGGCGTATCAGGCGCATGCAGGCGGATACCCTCGGTAACCGCCTGGCCATAAATGTAGCTGCCGCGCACCCGGCGCTCCTCCTCCTCGGTCCAGGTGGGATCTTCGCCAATGTACTGGCGCGGCACGCCGTAGGTCAGATCACGGGTGATGCTGGTTTCGAGAAACATGGAAACAGAAGGAATCAGCGGATTATTTTCGAACATTGCCGCAACCCGTTTCCCGATCTGGTCGCGATTTTCCTCGTATTTTTCCGGATCGTAGGGATCCTCGAAGGCCCAGGGTTGCGCGCTGCGTTGATCGTTGCCGATATGTTGCGGCATGGGACGGACGCCCCACTCTTTCATCAGCTCGGGATTGGTCATGCCGCCGAAGCGGGCGCCGACCGCGCGCAGCAGGTAGTAGTTTTCCTCGGGATTGGCATGCGTGCCGTGCCCGCCCAGCCAGTTCCAGAAACCCCAGCGACTGTTATCGAACGTGGCTTGGCGTTCATCCGGCGGTAATTGCGCGAAGCTGCCCAGCCGCTCCAAGCGGCTGATCTCGGGTCCGTTACGTCCCAGCAACCGCCGGAAAACACCACGCTCAGCCGTTGACTTCTGCGTCACCTCGACCGCGGTCAGTACCGTATGCAGCCCGTTGAGCGCCGGATCCAGGGGGATTTCCAGGCGCACATGCTCCAAGGGGCCCAAGGTGACGTTGCGCTCGTACCGGCCCGCCGGCTCGCCATAAGGATCGGTAACCGTCAATTGAACTTTGGCATCGATGACCGTGTCGCGGCGGCTGTCGAGATCGACCTGCCAAACCGGTTTCTCAGGCGCAACATAAGTATTGGCGTGGCGGTTGCCGCCGGCAATCAGCCGCACCGGCGCCTCTTCCAGGGTCATCGCAAAAACGCGTACCCCGCTGGGCAGACCGCCCTGGAAATAGCCGTAGTCGGCCGGATCGGGATAGCCGCGGTAAGGATGCGCCTGCTTGGTCAGCTCGAGCGAAAGCATCGGGAATTCACGCAGCTCGGAACCGATCATGGCGGCGTCAAGTTCGATCGGGATCAGCCAGAGATTGGCGCGCGTGCCGCCGGCCGTGTTCACCGGCAGGGCCACCGCGTCGCCGCTGGCGCTGCTGGCGGTCAGCGTGGGCGCTTCGGCGGCGGCGTCAATCGGAAATCCCGGTCCCTCAAAACGCCCGCCCGGCACGCGGCTGCGATAAAAACGCGCCGTCACCACCGGCAGGGTATGGGCCGCGCCGTCATGCACCGCCACCAGCCAGAGGCGGGCGTAGGGCCGGTTGGGTACGCTGAAGGTGATCCGGGCCGGGTCGACCATATGCGCCGCCGGCCAAACGTTATGAAACTGAATATGCCCGGTCAGATTGCGATACCGAAACAGGCTCTGGCTCAAATCGATATGGTCGAGACCTGCCGGCCGTTGACCGAATTCGAACGGTATGCCGTCAATCTGGCCCCGGC
>PWZG01000541.1 GCA_003567575.1 PVC group bacterium
AGGCAGCGGATATATGGATCGAAAGACTGGCGCTGTTGCCGGAAATGAAAACCGTAATCATTGACCAGCTTGCTCAGAACGGTTACCCTTGGGGATGGCTGGGGCAGCGGGATATTGTCGGCGCCGACAGCCAAACCATTCATCTGCATAATCGGAAGTTGCCGTGGCATGACGTGCCGGTAAGGCAAATGCTCCGTTTTATTGACCGTTACTCGGAAGCCGATGGATTGGATGCCACAAAACTAGCCCAATTCAATCTCGCCGCCGCCGCATATTTTTACGAAAACAACGCGTTGCCGCTGGCCCAGACGTACGCACGCAGGGCAATCCGGATACAAGGCCGGCTAAGAGAGAAGATTGAACGGATCATGCCCGAAATCGAGGAACTTTAACTAAGGAGGCATATAATGGCCCACATTCTTGTCGTCGATGATGAAACGTCTATACGGACTGTGTTGAGTGTCCTTGTCAAAAGTCTCGGGCACGAAGCCGTGATGTGTTCGAACGGTGAGCAGGCAATAGACGTCATTCAGTCCGATCAATCGATAGATGTCGTCATGACCGACTTGCGCATGAACGAAGTCAGCGGTATGGATGTCATCGCTTCCGTGAAAAGACATCGGCCGCAAACCCCCGCGATCGTGATTTCGGCTTACCTTTCCGAAGAGAAACTGAAAGAGATACGCGCGATCGGAGCGTTCGGCCACATTGCCAAACCGTTCCGGATGGATGCCGTGCGCGAAACAATCGAAGCCGCGCTTTCCGCCGCACCGCTACCGCCAGAAGAGTAAATGAGCATTGAATACTGCCGCCGATAACATAATACATGCTCTGGGCTTGATTCTAAGTAATACCGCGGTTTACGGATCTCAACACGCGGTGACTCGTCAGGCCGGACAATCATGCTTCCGTCTGTTGCAGCAGGCATGGGCGTCTGGGGATATCAAAATCAATATCACGGAACAAGGGTTGTCCGTCAATCACGATGTGGTCGTATCCAGAAGTCCGCTCGTTAAACATTTTGTGGAGCATATCGAGCAACGCGAGATAACCAATGTTATACTCCGGAAAGTAATGACAGAGGAACAGTTCCTGGCATTTTTGGAAGTGTTGAACGCGAAACCGGAGGAATTGGAACAACTGGGCGGTTTCGGCGGCGCTTTAGAGGCGGTTGCGTTGAGCGATGTCGTCGGGGTGCGCAATGTCGTCTACCGGGAAGTGGCGGATGATCAGACGGTTGTCGCTAAGAAAAGAAATGCAACCTTGGATGAACCCGTCGATAACGGGCGCGCTACGGACGGCGATTCCGATAACGGTGCCGTGATGCGGGAAATCCTCGCTTTCTTGCGAGGCGATGATAACGGCATGAAAAATGAAACGGCGCAACAGATTCGCGAAAAAGGCGCCGATGCGGCACAGTTGGCTGATTTGATTTTGACGGCCGCCGAAACGAAGGCTTTCAAAACGCCGCATGCAGCGGATGAAAACGCAAGCGATACCCTGGTAGAATGCTTGCATCGCGCCTATCGGGCCATGACCCAAGATCCGTCGTTTCATACCCAAAAAACAAAAAAACAGATTCAACGAACCCTTACGCTCTTGAAAAGTGAGCTATTGCAAAAACTTCAAGGCAAAGACGATATCGCGTTCGCTGCCTGTGAAAACGCTATCAGGGATGCCATCGAGGGAATACATGATGAGCTGGCAATCGATGCGCTGGCACAGGAATACGCTAAAAAATGGAAAGCAGTCAATTCCAGCGAAAAGCGGATTTTGCGGTATTTGAAACGTACCCCGACCGAAACCATCGAGCAGTCCGAGCTTAAACAACGATTAATGGACAGCGGCTTGGATGACGATAACTGGCGGGAACTATTGCTGAAAAGTGGCGTCTCCCAAGCGGAACTTGACCGTCAGGAAAAACAAGAAGGTATATCGAAAGCGGTTGGCGGGGTCGCCGAGACTTTAAAAAAATTGCAGCAAGACATCGCGCAGGCGGACGGCGCCGCAAAACTCTCGAAACAGGATATCCGCGGGATACAGACGCAAATCGACGGAGTCGTCCGACAAACCGAAAAAAGCATCCAGACTCTGATCGACGAGATTGGCGGGAAACCAAGAGATGCCCGAAGTCAAACGGAAAGACCAAACCTGACCCGCAAACGCCTGTTCGAAATTCTAGCTGAAATCGGACAGGAACTGTGTCAACCCTTGTCCGTGATTAATTGTTCGGTCGATATGTTGCGCGACGGCAGTTTGGGCGATATCGCCGAAATGCAAAAGGAAATGCTGGACACCGCGGCCGATAGCGGACAAAAAATACAAAAATTAATCGATAAACTGATCGCTATCGCCGGCAGACCAAAAGGGTTGGCTGTCGATAAGTCCATCCAATCGGAGCTATATGAGGAATGATCGGCGGTTCTGGACTCTTTGCGCTAATTGCCAACCGTCAGGACGAGGCGCTCCGTGGGGGACGTGAGAATGACCTGGCGTTGACCGATCTCGCTGACCGTATACCCGCCAACGGTTTCTCCAACGCGCACGATCTTGCCGTCAATGATGGCCTGCGTTCCATGCGCGCCGTGCATGATGCCGCTCAAATTCGGACGGCGGTCCGCGACTCGGTTAGTGGTATCGAGGGTGTCTACAAGCTCCGGCGGCGCGGCGGCCATCGGGGCAAAGATGTCTCGCCGTGGTGGTGCGTATGGAGCCTTCTCGTCGGCCGCGGGCGAGAAAACCTCGCTCATCTGCGCCGGAATCCTTGGGATGTCATAAAGATCAGCCGCCGAGGCACTGACGGTTTGCGAGACGGAGGTTCTTGATTTGCTGAAGAAACGAAAATAGGCCATGATCGCCGCCACGATGAGGAGAACAATCACGATATAGACTTTGATCTTCTCGGGCTGTGCTTGCTTGTCCATCTGCTTTCCTGGTTCCGGCCTAACGTCCATACACGCTGCATAAGACATTCATGCTGCAGCGGCTGGACGGGGGGCGCCTGCTAATTGAAATCTGCTCGACGCGAACCATCCGGTCCATACGCTCCAGCCTGTATAGCAGCGAATGCAATCCCGCAAAATAACCATCGCAGGAGAATGTGATCGGCGTCCGGGTATAGCCTTCTTCCGCGACAGGTTGGCCTGACGTCACCTTGTTGACCTTCACATCGGCCTTGCTCGCCAGCGCGTCGAGATCCGCCAGAAATCCACCGATCACTTCAGATTCCGGAAGTTTCTTACTCGCCTTTTCAGCCGCCGCCTGATTTTCCCTGAGGATCGCATCCAACTGGGAAAGTGTGGACTGCGCTTCCGTAAGGCCACCAAGCAGACTGTCCGCGACCTTGTTGGAATGCTCGGTTCGGTTGGCCTTCGCCCTGGCGGCCGAGGCCACGACAACCAGCCCCCCCAACGCGAGCGCCAGGAAGCCCGCAAGGCAGGCAACAGTCAATGTTCTTATGCTGAGATGCATGTTTTATTACTCGCCACGAATATCTACCTGAATTGTGAATGCAACCAAGGTTGGCGACAGCCCGCTTGATTCGGGCGGGGCATGCACTTCGTCAGAGGTCTTGAGCATTACGTTCGCAAACATTCGGTCGCTGGTGATCTGGTTGATCAGGACTCCGAGTTCTTCATTTGAAGCGGAGAACCCGGTCAATACAAGACTCGCACCTGAGTCGTTCGCCGCCTGAAACAAGAAGTCCGTCAGCCATGTCTGTGCACCCATGTTTGCCGCCAGCCAATCGAGCGCGCGGCACGAGTCCCCGGGGCGGGACATTCGTCTTACGAACGCCATCTGCTCAACCTCTGCGGTCTTCTTCTGAATTTCCGCAATCGTTTCGGCCAGCCGCTTGCGCAGGAGGGCTTCGTCTCTCCCTGCGTTGTCCCGGGGGCTAATCACCCTGGTCACGCCGACATAGACACCTGCACAACACCCGAGCAAGAGGAGATATGCCAGTCCCCATGCGACAATGTGTCGGTTTAGGGATCGCCTGTGAAGCACCTGCGCGGGCACCAGGTTTACATCTCTCAAAGCCATGGTATCCTCCTCATGGCGAGCCCCAATGCAAGAGCGTAGGCGGTTCCCTCGTCGGCAAGGCCGGGGATGACCTGCGCGTGTTGCCAGCCGAGCCTTTCCAGCGGATTCATCGACCTGCCTTCGACGTTCAGTTCGCGCGCGATATACTCTGCCAGTCCATTGACCCGAGCGCCGCGGCCGTACAGGAATAGTCCATCCATAACGACATCCGGGGCTCCCGACCGTACATAGCCCACGAGATTGTGCAGTTCGCGGACCAATTCATCGGCTAGCGGAGCGAGAAGTTGCCCGACCGTACGAGCGGTATCGTCGGTTGGACCGGACGAACCGGAGTCGGCATCGACAGCGACGGCATGCAACAGGCCATGCTTGCGGAGAAGAAAATCCGCGTCGATGGACTGTCTGCTAACACCCAGATTGTCGATCAGTTTCCGGCAAAGACGTTCCGTGCCCCAATTCGCGTTCCGGTGCGCCAGGATGCTGTCGCAGGAGGCGACGACCAGCGCCGCGCCTGAGCGTCCCACGTTGCACAGCAAAACGGGATTGGGCTTGGCCCCGGAGATGGTGTATGCGCGCACAAGTGCGGATGCGGAGGAGTTTATCACCTCCAACACACCGCCTGCCTGCTTGACGAGATTGAGGTAGCGCGACACGTCCTCGTTCCGTGCGGCGAAAAGCAACACATCTCGCGTGCCCTTGCCGGCGGGGCCGGGCGGCCCAACGGATGCGTAGTCCAGGGACCATTCGTCCACGGATATCTTCAAATCACTGGCCGCGTGCCGCACGAGCGCCGCTTCAAAGGTTTCCTCTTTGCCGACCTCCACGCGCAAGGGGTAGCTGCGCACGGCATCAACGGGCGGCAGCAAGGCCACGGCCCGGCCCCGGAACGCCCGGCTGCGCAGAACGTCGCGAATGAAATCCCTGACATCTCCGTCGGCAGGGGCGCCGCCATCGCCGGTGCGAACGTCGCGCCGGGCTGCGGCGCGAACAACCGCAACGCCTCGCGGTGCGGCCAATTGCAGTGCGCACATCTCCGCGCCGTCGCTGAGATCGATCGCAATGGGGTATCGAGCATTCCAGAACTTCATCGGCTGTTCTCCTGAGCCCGACTGACCGCAACCCGGTTGCGGCCCTCGCTCTTGGCTTCATACAGCGCGGCGTCCGCACGGCACGTCAACCGCTTCGCATCATCGGCCTGTCCCTGCAGCGTCGCAACGCCAACGCTGATGGTCAGGCGTACCTCGGCCCGTTCGCTTGTTCCAGCGCCTGACACCAGGACGGTGTGCTCTACCGTTCGGCAAAGGCGTTCCGCCAGCACTGCGGCGACCGGGGCCGCGCTATTCAGCGCGATGATGGCGATCTCCTCACCCCCGTACCGCGCCACTACGTCCTCTGTCCGTACCGCTCCCGACAATAGTCGTCCCAGAGCGGCCAAGGCATCGTCACCGACAGGATGGCCCCACTGGTCGTTGACCTGCTTGAAATGATCGATATCGATCAGGAGAAGGGATAGCGGAATTACGTGGCGCTGCGCCCGGGCCACTTCCTCCTTGATCCGGTTGTCGAGGTAACGGCGGTTGTACAGGCCGGTCAGCGGATCGGTGACGGTTTCCCGTTCGAGCACGGACATCCGCCGGACATCGTGGGCCGTCCGCAGCGACATCATGGCAACCGCCAGCACGAAACAGCCTCCGAGGAAGAGGACCAGCGGGACGAGAAGTCCCTTCAAAATGACGTTTGTCTCCGCGCCGCCGATCGCATACGTAATGTACCCGCCGATCACGCAGACGATCATTGCGCCGAGCAGGCGCCATTGCCTTCGCACCTCGCCCGCGGGCAACTCGACCACCAGGCGGCAGACAGGATAGAGTGATCCGATCAACAATGCCGTCCCCAGCAGAACAACCATATTCGGAGAGGTATAGTACGTGTCCTGCATGCCATTAACCCAGCGTTCCCGATTCCCGCACCCGCTCATCCCGATCAGGTCCGACTCTCCTCGCCACCTGCGCCAAACCCGGCGCCGCGCCCCGGGGGGGCGCGGACTGCCGCGTCATCAAATTCTATACCCCGGCTTGTGCCGCGTTGCCCGCGGCGGCGGCTACTCATTGTCGTGGGCGCCGTCGTTCGCGATGAGGATACCCGTAATGGCATAGAACTTCCAGCCGGTTGTGCCGTCGGATTCCCTGACCGTGATGTCGTCTTCGGTGGTGTCAAGCTTGACGTCGTTTTTGTTGTTGAACGGGTTCATCGCTAGGGCGCCGCCCCTAAGGTAAGGGCCGTACCTGAAGGTTGCGTTCCTTACCGTGGCGATGTTTCCGTCAGCGTCCGTGTAGCGCGTGAGCTGCTGCACGAAAGCCTCCTCCGGCGAGGCTGCTCCGCCGAGGACAGCCCCTGGGTAGGTGTTGTTGTGCTGGACGTAGTAGAGTTCCACGGCGTTGCGCATGCTGTTCAGGTTGGTACGCAGCGTACTCAGCCTTGCGTCATCGGTGGTTGTGCCGATCTGAGGAATAATGACCATGGCCAGAATCCCCAGAATGATGATCACGATCAGCATTTCAATGAGCGTGAACGCTGCGCATCCCTTTTGTCTCGTTCCTGCCAGTAGATCCTTCATGGTTTTCTTCTCCTTATCCTTACTGATGTTTGTTATGCACCTGCCAATCCAAGGGTAACCTACGCTTCGCTCCGCCTGCTGCCGCGGGCAGGTCGGTTGCTTCAACAGAAATCATATCAGACCATAAGCTATCATTCAATTATATTTTTAAAGTTCGCTCAATGGACAATACCTGAATTCGACAAAATCATTATTCGCCAAAATCATGAAAGAATTGGCGTGTATGCCTTACCCTATCGCATGCGCCAGCCTAAACAAGGGCAGAATAACGGAGGCGACGATCACGCCCACCACCGAACCTAGGGCGATCAGGGCAATGGGTTCGATCATGGAGGACACCCGCTTGAGTTCCTGCTCGATCTCTCCGTCGTAATGTCTGGCAAGCCGCAGCATGACCGGATACAAATTGCCGGCCTCTTCGCCCGTGGCAATCATCTGGCGTACCGTTCCCGGCATGTAGGGGAAACTCAGGAAGGCCCGCGCCAGACGACCGCCTCCGTTCACGACCTCCTGAACCTGATCGATCAACCGGCGGTAATAGCCATTCTGCATCGTCATGCGCGTGACGGTTAGCGCATCCGTGAGGGGAACGTGGCTCTCCAGCAGGTGCCCCAGCGTCCGGAGCAACTGTCCCGTGAGGATCTTGTTTGTCAGGGGGCCGATCACGGGCACTGAGATGGCCAGGCGGTCGCGCAAGCCGCGGCCCGGCGCACTCAGTAGGAAGCCTCGCAGGCCGAGCACCCCGCCGGCCGCGCCCAGAACGTAGGCCCACCAGTAGGCGTTCAGGGATCGGCTGATCGCCATGAGCATCCGGGTCGAAACGGGAAGAACACTTTCCTTGCCCTCAAAGAGGGGCATGAACTTGGGCAGAACTCCGGCCAGAACAAAGATCACGACCACGATGGACATCACGCCCAGGATGATGGGATAAGCGAGGGCGGACCGGACCTGTGCAAGCAGCGCTTCACGCTTTTCCCGCATCTCGACGATTCGCTCCAGCGCGTCGCGCAAATAGCCGCCCGCTTCGCCGGCCCGTACCATACTGACGAAGACGCCGTCGAACACCCGCTCATGCCGACTGAGCGCCATGGAGAAAGATTGTCCCTCTTCCATGTCCTTGCCCAGGCTGCGGAGGACCGAACGCAGCAACGGATTTGCGGTCTGTCCTTCCAGCGCCCGCACGGCATCCGTCAGCGATGTGCCCACCTCCATCATCAGGGATATTTGCGAGGTGAAGTAGATCAGATCCTTGCCGGAAACGCTGGCTCCGGTTCGCAGCCAGCCCCGCAGGGGCGCGCGCGGCGCGGCGGTTCCGGCTTCGGGGGCGCCCTGCCCTGCCTGGCTCATCCCTGCTCTGGTAGTATCGATTGCCATGTCTTTATACTCTCACACATAGGAAGAGTCGCGAGCATCTCATCAGCCAGTCGCCCCGATGATGTTCTTGACCTCCTCGATTGTCGTCAGCCCATCGCGCACTTTGCGATAACCCTCGGAGCGAAGCGTATGGCGCGTCTGCTTCTCCAGATGCGTGCGCAGGGCATCGACCGTAGGGCGGGATAGGATGATGGACCGCAGCCCCTCTTCGCACTCCAGCAGTTCGTAGACTCCGATGCGCCCCCGATACCCGGAATCGTAGCACCTCGTGCAGCCGCGACCCCGCACCAGCCGCGCGGCCTTGTCCGATCCGATCCCAAGTTCTTCCAGGATCTCCTTGGGCGGGTAAAAGCTGGTCCGGCAATCGGGGCAGACGGTGCGAAGCAGACGCTGCGTCAGGGAGGCCAGCAGAGAGGAGCACAGGAGGTAAGGCTCAACCCCCATCTCCAGCAGGCGCGTGATGGTCGTAGGACTGTCGTTCGTGTGAAGGGTGGACAGCACCAGGTGGCCGGTCAGGGCGGCCTGAATCGCCGTTTCCGCCGTTTCCCGGTCGCGGATCTCGCCCACCATAATGATGTCCGGGTCCTGGCGGAGGGCGTGCTTGATGAATCGCGCAAACGTGAGCCCGACCGCTTCCCGCACCTGGTTCTGGTTGATGTTGCCGAACTGGTATTCGACCGGATCCTCGATCGTAATGATGTTCTTTTCGCGAGCGTTGAGCGAGGAAAGCGCCGCGTACAATGTCGTCGTCTTTCCGCTGCCCGTGGGGCCGCACGTCAGGATCAGCCCGTGCGGTTCCCGAAGCAGCGCCTTGAAGCGGTCAACCACGGAGGGCTCAAACCCCAGCTTGTTCAGGTCGAGCAGGGCCTGCGACTTGTCCAGAATGCGCATGACGACTTTCTCTCCCAGCATGCCGGGCATGGACGAGAAGCGCAGGTCGATCGTCTTGCCGTCGAGGCTGACCTGGATACGCCCGTCCTGGGGCAGTCGTCGCTCGGCGATGTCCAGTTTCGCCATCACCTTCAGTCGCGAGACGAGAGACTGGTGCATGTCGATCTTCGGCGCCATGAGCTCGTAAAGCAGGCCGTCGATTCGCACGCGAACCACACACGAGTCTGCATGGGGCTCGATATGAATATCGCTGGCTCCGTCCCGGATGGCTCTGACGAGAATGGTGTTGGCGAGATTGATAACCGGGCTGCCATCCGCTTTAAGCGTGAGGTCGTTGATTGTCTCCTCGGTTTGCGTCTGGACAAGGTCAAGGCTGGCGGCCTCCACGCTGGCCATGACGTCGTCGATGCTGACGTTTTCCCGGTAGCATTCATTGATCGCATCGCTGATGTCGTCGCCGCGGCACAGCGCCGGCAGCACCTCGAGCCCGGTCAGGCGGGCGACTTCGTCGAACACGAAGACGGCGTTGGGATCGGTGGTGGCCAGCACCAGCTTCTTGTGGATGCGGAACATGGGGATCACCTTGTAACGCTGGGCGGTCTCCTTGGGAAGGACGTGCACGATGCGTGGATCGATCAGCCCTTTGCGCAACCAGACGTGCGGAATCCCAAGCTGCTCACCCAGAATCTTCGTGAGCTCGTCCGCCGTGAGCACCTTTTCGTCCACCAGGATCTGTCCTAGGGGACGGCGCTGCTCCTTGTGCGCACGAAGATATCCGGTGAGCGCCGCTGGAGTCAGACGCCCCTTGCGGACCAGCAGTTCACCGAGCTTTTTTCGTTTGGGCAAGTATTTCATGGCGCTATCCGTCTTTGATGGCCTGGCTGATCCCTTCACATACGACCAACGTGTGAACCAGGCGGGAGACCGTCAGAATATCGGAACATACGTCGTTGAGATGGGTCAGCCGCAATTCCACCTGGTTTGCTCGCAGTTTAGCGTGGAAGTCCATGAGCAGTTCCAGGGCCGTACTGTCCATGAACGCGACCGCCCTGCAATCGAGCACAACCACGGGTGTCTGCTCGCCGCAGGCGGCCTCCAGTGACGATCGCAGTTCTCCGCAACTCTCGAATGTCAGCGAGGCGGAAGGGGCCAGAACCGTCGCACCGGCCAGATTCGTCCGTCCAACCGAAAATCCCTCCTCGGTTTTGTCATGCGCATTCATTCCATACCTCCCGCGGACTCCCGTTTTGACGTTTCAGCGTCTGAACCGGCCACCTCCTGGTGGTCGAGAATGGTCTTATCGCTTCTCAAGTGTAAATTCCTCTGCTGGAATGCGTACGGTGAAGCAGGAACCCTTGTCGATCTCGCTGATCACGTTGATGGCGCCGCCGTGCAACTTGACGATCTGCATGGCTGTTGCCAGCCCCATGCCGCTGCCGGACTGATCCCGGACGGCGGCGGCGGCCCCGCGGTAAAACTTATCGAAAAGATGCGGCAGGTCCTTCGGAGGGATGCCGCATCCGGTATCGGAGACCTCGAAGAAAACGCTGTGGTCCTGCTCCAGAAGCGAGATCCGGATGGTGCCGGCCTCCGGGGTGTACTTCACCGCGTTGCCCAGGATGTTGACCAGTACCACCTTGAGCAAATCCTTGTCGCCCATGATCGTCGGGAACTTGTCAGGAAGCTGTTTCGCGATCGTGATACGCTTGGCTTTGGCAGTCGCATCGATCGCCGGTAGACTTTGGTCGAGAAGCCAGTCCGTCTTGACCAAAGCCCGCTCAATGGTCAGGGTTCCCGCTTCCATCTTCGCGACGCTGAGCAGGTTCTTAATGAGCCCCGTGAGGCGGTCGGTTTCGTCGTTGATCGTGTTGCAGTACTCCTTGAGCATCTCGGGGTCGATCACGTCACCCATCATGAGCATTTCCGCGTAGGCTTTTATGGACGTAAGCGGCGTAAACAGTTCGTGCGCCACCTGCGCTACAAAATCGTCCTGGGCCTTTTCCGCAATGCGGGCCCGAGTGATATCTTCGGCAGTGATCAGGGTGCCGATGCTGTCGCCCGTGGAATCCTGTACCGGTCGGCATGTGAGGCGGAAGAAACGGCCCGGCGCGCCCTTCTCAAACTGGGCGTCCCTGCTGGAGTGATCCCTGTCGGTCCCGGACGTCCTGTTTTCCACCAGATCGGCGATTTGCTTGTGCTGTAAGGCGTCCGCATAGCTTCGCCCCAGCACTTCCTCCCGTTTGGCGCCGAGCAACCCCAACATGTGGCGGTTCGCGTGGCGAATCCGTTCCTGGACATCAAGGATCAGGATTCCGAAGTCGAGGCTGTCCAGGACGCGGTAAGCTTGTTCCTTTTCGAAGGCGGCGACACCCAGACTGGACGATAGCTCGGCAATTCGTTCCCCGGTCGTGTGCAATTCAGTCCGCGCTTCCGTGAGGTTGCGATCAAGGTGTTGAATCGTGGCGAGAATGCTTTCGCTGCCGCCCCTGCGAGTCGCGGTCAGGGCATCCACCATCGCGTCCGCGCGGCCCGGCGCCCTGTCCAGGCGGCGGGCCGCGAGCAGAATCGCGTAGTACCCGATAACCATCGCCGCCACCATGAGGAAGGCAACGGTGGCGACAAAACTTATCCGGGCCACCGAGACCAATGGTGGCGCGGGGATGCGCAAGCCCAATCGCACCGTCCCCGCTTGTCCGCCGGGTTGGATCAGCGGCTTGGCAAACTCCAGGATCTCGCCGCTCTCGTCCGGCGCCATGAATCTTTGGCGCAAAATGCCCGCCGTCGCCGGCGATCCCACGGAAACTTCGGCAGATACGCGTGAAGTCAGATCGCCGACGGTCAGCAGCGGTTGCCCTTCCTGATCGTGAATGAGCAGATACGCAACGTCTTCGCCGCTCGACTGTTCGATCAGGGTTTTCACCAGCAGGTTCCGGATGCCGGCATCTCCGTCGTGGATCGGGTGGAGGGCGATCAGCCCCACGAGACGATCGCCGGAACGTAGGGTCTCCGCCATGCGGAATTTCTTCTCTCGAAGCCAGTCCACCCTGGCCATGACGCTCACGCCGACGGCGATGATCAGCGCCAGCAGAATGATGGTCCGCGCGTTTTTCATTTGGGTTCTGCCTTCGGTTTTGGTGGCATATCTTCTTCGGCATAGAGGCGTGAAGCGCATTCCGGGCAGATGCCGTGTGTGAATTTCGTGTTCATATGCTCGGTCAGGTAAACTTCGATGCTGTGCCAGTAGTTTTTGTCGTCGCGCACCTTCCTGCAGAAGGCGCAGATCGGCAAGAGCCCGTGCAGTTGTTCCGCTTCCCCCATCGTCGCCTCAGCCAGGACGACCCGCTCCCGCAGGGCGACCTGCAATCCGACCACGCGCTTGCCCACCCGGATGCGGGCCTTCAGTTCCATCATCGAAAAGGGCTTGCGCACATGGTCGTTCGCCCCGGCGTCCAACGCGTCCATGACATCTCGGATGTCTGTCTTCACCGTGAGAATGATCAGGTAGGGCTGTAGGGGCAGATCCGCCTTCCTGACGCGGCGACACACTTCAGTGCCCGTCATGCCTGGCATTATCCAGTCCAGCACGCCGAGTGGCGGCGCCGATTCGCCACAGAGAATCCGCAGCGCTTCCTCCCCGGACCCGCAGGAAACCGGGTCGAATCCTTCGGCGGTCATGAGCGAGCAAAGCCAGCGGCGGATATTGGCGTCATCGTCGGCAATTAGAATGCGCATCAACGTTTCCTCTTCGTTGCCAACTTTTGCGACCCTCTGTTCGTCAAGCCTCTACCGCCGTCGTTAGTGCAAGTTGAGCGCCTGCAATACGCTCCACACAGGCATTACGAACTCTCCGAACGTTAAATTCGACCAAACCCTCTGACAACGAAAACAGTGTATCGCTCATGGATTGTAAAGTCAACACCCGGAACCGCATTTGTAATTTTTTTATTTCGGAATTCGACAAAATCATTGCTTTATGGTTTTGACGCAAACGCTTTAATTGCAGCGTTGACATCGCCTTGCGTGGTAGTGTAGTTTGTATGTCGTTGATGCGGCTTATTCCGAAATGCCATCCGAACTTGGGAAAACGACAGAAGGAGAACCGATGTATAGGGCGGTAAACCGCAGGCGACTCCGGCGAGCGCAAGCGCAGGGCGGCTACGTGCTGATCCTGACGATGCTCCTGCTGATCCTGCTGGCAGTGATTGCCCTCTCCTGGAATCGCCGCTCCGCCATGCGGCTGAAAATGTCGTTCGCCACACGGGCGGCGTCACAGCGCTACTTCGATCAGGTGGGGCTGATCGACAAGGCCGTCTGGCGTCTGACCCAAGATCCATGTTGGCGCACGGGTTCCACGGGTGAGGTCGAGATTCTCAACGGAACAGCCTATGTCATCACCGCCTCCAATTCCAGCGTGTCCGGCTACAGCGATACGGTGACGATCACCTGTTCTGTCTTTGGAACCGCAACACGGTTGAGTGGGTCTTTCCGGTACTTTATCCAGACCTTTGCCGGAACCGGGAATTCCGGCTACAGCGGCAACGGTGGCGCCGCCACTCTGGCACAACTCAATAAGCCGACGGGCCTGGCCCTGGATGCGGCGGGCAATATTTATATTGCCGACAGCGACAACCACTGTATCCGTAAGGTGGACACTGCGGGCACGATCAGCACCTTCGCGGGCACCGGCGTATCAGGGTACAGCGGGAACGGCGGACCGGCCACGAGCGCGAGGCTGAACAAGCCGCAGGGGGTGACGGTGGACCACGACGGCAACGTCTTCATAGCCGACACCGGTAATCACTGGGTTCGCAAAGTGGACACAGCCGGCATCATCAGCCTGTATCATGGGGCAAGCAGCGCGGGGGCGCCGCAGTCCGGAAGCACCGACCCGGCGTTGAATGATACTTACGGCGTTTTCGCTGCGGCCTCTCCACGTAGAGTTTATATCGCCGACACGGGGAACCACCGGGTCATCGAAGTGAACCCCGGCGGAAACAGGATATCCGTCTTGGGAACGGGAGAGTCCGGGGATTCCGGAGATGGCGGACTGGCGATCAACGCCGAGTTGAACAAGCCGCGTGGCGTCTTTATCGCGCCCTCGGGGGATATCTACATTGCGGACACCGGGAATCATCGCATACGGAAGGTCTCGTCAGACGGCATCATCACGACGGTGGCCGGCAACGGCCTCCCGGGCTACACGGGGGATGGCGGGCCGGCGACGCAGGCGAGCCTCCATGAGCCGAGCGCAGTCTTTGTAGACGCGGTCGGAAACATCTTTATCGCGGATAGGAGCAGCCTCAGGGTTGTGAGTCACCTTGACGGGGTCATTCGCACGCTGGCGGGAACCGGCAGCGACGGTTATGGTGGCGACAATGTGCCCGCCGCAGGCGCGCCGCTCCACAGACCCAGTGGCGTGACCATGGACACAACCCGTGGAGGACGTCGCATCTACGTGAGCGACCGGAATAACGACCGGGTGCGCACCTTGCGCTGGCGCGCGGAGACGGCGCTCTACTGAGCGATCATCCGCCCCATCGCGCGCGTTTGCAGAGTGACTTCGTTCTGCCCGTCGTTCAAGGTCATCTCGATCTGCACCAGGTTGGTGGCGAGCAGCGCAAAGGTCACGTTCTTGACAAACTCGCAAACGATCACTGCGTCGGACTGGACTTGGGTCTCGGCCGTGGCGTAGTCTGGCAGCGACTCAAGCAACGTCCTATTGGCGCTATCATGCGTGAATATGACGAACTCCGGCGGGTCGGAAAGCAAGTGGTTGCTGTTGGTGTCGGCATCGAGAAATCCGTCGCCGGCGGGGGTATAGGCGTGGCTGGTGTTGTCATACACGTCGAGCACGCGTTCGACCACCTCAAGGGTATTGCTGTCAGGTATGACGAACCCGCTCGATTCCTGAGCAAAGAACATGATCCGCTCCATCGCGAAGCGGCCATTGGCCAGCAAGTTCTGCCTGTTCCGGGCCGCCCCGTAAGAGGAAACTGCCGCGCCGACCACCTGCCGCAACCCAACGGCGACGATCGCCAGAATGGCCATCGCGATCAGAAGTTCGACCAGCGTAACGCCCGACCGGGCACTCCTCGCGCAGGTAGGGCCAGGGGCAGGGTTCTGGGTTCTCAACTCAGTAGTCGGCTTTGAGCGCATGCAGAGTTACGTCCTCCAATCTCACACTCACCCGAAGCAACCCGCCGGCCCCACCGCTGATATCGGTTATGGCGACCTGCGGCTGCCAGTTCGCGCCCCGGAAGACAAACGATTCCATGGCGGCTTCATCCTCGCTGCCAAAAAGAGCGTCCAGGTTAACCGAACTGCTCTGGTTGGCGATCAGGGCGGAAAAAGGAAGCGTCATTACCCTCGCCAGTGTCCCTCGTGCCCGGTTGTGGAAGACCAGGGAGTCCTCCTCAGCAGCCTGCGACGCGATGGCGGGGCTGAACGCGTTGAGCATCGGAACAATAGCGACTGCCAGAAGCAATAGAACCATGATCATTTCCAGGAGCGAAAAACCGCTCATGCGCGTCTTTGTATCATCGATCTTCATCGTCATCATTCCTCACAAAAGGGGGCCTCATTGCACCGCAATCCGTCCGGTCACACCATTTACGGTTACGGTCCTGGCATCGGTTCCGAAACTCACGACAAAGGTACTGCTTAGCTCGGAAGAATGTCCAGCGGGGTAAAACACGATCTCGCCGGAGGCCGGCGCAACACTAATCAGCGCACCATGATAGCTCGGCAAAGTCAGGAAGTCTTTCAAATACCATTTCTTGTCGAAAGGGTTAATAACTACGCCAAACGCGGTTCCCGGCGGCGTCTCACTCGGGTGGGCGACCGGGTCGCTCTTGTGGCGTGCGTCGAAGACGCTGAAAACCGTTGAACCGGCGGCTGCTTTTACCCCGAACGGGCGCTGATAGGTCACGGCGAGGTCGGCCGCGTATTCGAGCGCAGTCACGAGTTCTCCTGTTGCTCCGTTGAGTTTCGTCTCCCGGATCAGCGACTGCGCCTGCGGCATGACGGCCATGCCCAGTATCCCGATGATGATGACGACAATCAGGATTTCAAGCAGCATAAAGCCGCTTGTCGCCGTGCTTCCGGAACCATGCACTCTTGTGATAAGAAATCGCTTTTCACACAGTGAACACAAACGCCCGCCTCCCTGTGCGATGTCGCGCGCAGACAGGCTGGCGCCGGTCTGAAGGAACGTTTTCATGGTGAAATTGTATCGGAATCTGGCCGGCGATGTCAAGTCAGACTGCAATGCGCCAGCGGCGATTTGACAGTTTCCAATAAAATGGTATACTCAGCGTCTGTCACATTGAAGAGTTGTCCTGTTGGCAGCTCCTGTATCATGGCTAATTAAGGTGAAGATTTATGCCGAATATCAAAAGTGCAATTAAAAGAGTGCGGACTTCAGAACGCGATCGCATGCGCAACCGGGCAACGAAGAGCGCTATCCAGAGCGGACGCCAGAATCTGTTGAAGACGATCTCCGGCAATGTGGCGGAGGCCGAAACCGCGTTTCGATCGTATTGTTCAGTGCTGGACAAGGCTGTGAAACGCGGGATGGTCGCCCGCAACACGGCAAACCGCCGTAAACAGCGGATGGCACGCAGACTGAATGCCGCACGGCAAACCGCCTGAATACCGGGGTTTACCAGTATTCAACGATAGCCCTGACCACCTGACGCCCCAATTCACGGGACGCTTCCGGTAACGCCGCCCGGCGCGCGGAAGAAAGGTCGCCGTCAGTGCGGAATTCCACCCAGCCTTCGACCGGATAACGGTCGAGGATTCTGGTTTCGTCGTCACGCCGGATCAAGGTAGTTTCCGCAAAAAGTGTCAAACGATATTCCGTTGCCGTTACCGCCGTATCGCGATCGTAGCGCAATGGGATTATTTCGCTGTCGGTAATGCGGACCTCAACCCAGGCGTCCGCTGTCTCCGCATCGCGTATTGCAAGGCGACCGTCTGACTGAAATCGCTCGATTATCGCTGCCGTCGTGGACGCTTCCAATTGCGGCTCGCCACTGTCGTTCTCGACCGTGGGAACGAAAACAGATGCGATGCCCGGCGGCAAATGACCTCCTACCCGGTACCCCATGCAGCCGCTCAACAGTAGCCATGGCAGACAAAAAAACGCAACCAACCCGACGTTAAGCGGACCGAACTTCAAATATCCTGCCTGACCGGTCATTTGTTTCATTCATTGATCTCTTTTCGCAACGATTCAATGCGCGCGCGGACCTCTTCCGCCTCGTCCATGCCGGGGAAACGCGATAACCATTCCTCGTAAACGATCAAGGCGGCTCGCGGACGGTCTTGGATGCGATCGTATAAGTCAGCCCGCTCACGCCAGAACGCGATCACACGCTGTTCCACTTCATCAGTGTAAAGTTGCACTTTGTCGCGTTCCTGGCCGGATGCCATGGCCTGGTAACGGCGCAATAGGGCCAACGTCTCGCTGGCCAACGCTTCATCGTTTGATTTTCGCCGGGAGAGCCGGGTCAAGACGCGGACCTCGCGAAAGGCCGCATCAGCCGCTTCCGGAGTTCCCGGATGGCGCTGTTGCAGGGTCGCGTACGTCGTTGCCGCCAGATCGTATGCGCCGTTCCGTTCGTGGAGTTTGCCAATCGCCGCCTTAATCGAAGGCGCATGGTCACTATGAGGCGCATTTTTCAGAAGCGTTTCCAGCATGGTTAGCGGCGTATCGACCGCAATCCGGCCAAATATGCCGCGGCCTGACGCTTCCGCCATATGAATTGCCAGCTCATATTGACTTTCCAGAACCTGCGTATACGGAAAACGACCAATGTAATGGTCAATCAAGTACTGATATTCAAAAAAAGCCCGCTCATACCGTTGCCGTTGCTCCATCATTCGCGCCAGACGTAGCTGGGCGATTACCGCTTCGACGGAATCGTGCCAGTTGGCCACGACCGCACGGTAGCGACGTTGCGCTCTACGCCAACGGTTCGAATCGCGCAGCCGGTCTGCCGCCGCCAGCTCCGTTGCCGCATCCGCATGACGTGCACGGTTACGCCAACCGGGACTGCGTCGCTCGATTATTCGCCCCGCCGCCGTTGAATCCGGAAAATCTTGCGGCTCGTCCCATTGGCCCGATTGGCCCGATGCCGTGACGGCGCATAAACACAATATAAAAGTAATGACCTTTAATCCATCTCTCATAAAAACGAATACTAGTCCGTAAAAACGGTGACGTCAAGCTTTAAAAAAAAATAAAAAAAACGGGGTTGACTTTTTGGGTTGCTTGTATCATAATGTATTGATGAGAAAAAGAGGTAAGCGTATTAATCCGACTAAACCAGTGAGGTAAAGATGAAATTGCACATGAGGTCAGCAACTTGGTTATTCGTGCTCGGCGTATCGATAATGTTGATTGGAACGCCGGTTTTCGGCCAGATAATTTTCGACGGCGATGGATCGAACGAGCCGGGTTTCGTGGATCCTCGTGATAAAGAGGGCGATCCACCGCCTCCACCACCGGCACATATAAGTTCGGGTGAAAGTTTCCTGGGTGGCGCCGCGCCGGTTACACCATTGGCCAGATCGGAAAAGAAACGACCGCCCGCGCCGCCGATTCTTTTCACAAAATTGTCGTCGCCGCACGGGACCATAGATTGGGCATCGCGTCCAAATGATTTGAATAACCTGCTGAAAAACATGAAAGAAATGGTCGATGTAGATTTCCGACATGATGTACGAAGCTTGTCTGAAGTCGATATGGATCCCGAAAAGAATCCTATTCTGTATCGTTCCGGCCATTTTCGCTTCAGTTTCGACGACTAAACGATCGAGACTCTTGAGCAACCCATGTGGGTGCGCTATCGAGGCACGGGAATCGTAACCGTGATGCGTTTGTAGTAAGAACGTGCCTTGAAGGGTAGCTTTGCGGTCGCCAAGAGCTTTGTACGGATTACCTGAAGGTATATCCGTCAAGTAGTTATACCCCCCGTTTTGATCTTGCAATCTTTATCGTATGGATAGAGTTTGCAAGATCTTAATCGTTTGAAGTGTGGTGCTTTATCGCAAACGTCTGCGTTTTCATTATGATGTTCGGGCGCAGGAGCTAAGTCTTAAAAATAAGGAGTAATGCATGGAGAAAAGCGATGGAACGTAAAATCCAATTGGAGCGGATTCGCAATATCGGTATCATGGCGCATATCGACGCGGGAAAAACGACGGTTAGCGAGCGGATACTATTTTTTTCCGGTAAAACACATAAACTCGGTGAAGTCCATGACGGCAAGGCGACGATGGACTGGATGGCGCAGGAACAGGAACGCGGTATCACGATTACTTCCGCGGCGACGACGACGACATGGCGCGATCACCAGATTACGTTGATTGATACGCCGGGACACGTGGATTTCACTGCCGAAGTGGAACGTAGTTTACGGGTCTTGGATGGCGTGGTGGCGTTGTTTTGCGCGGTCGGCGGCGTTCAGCCGCAGTCCGAGCAGGTCTGGCGCCAGAGCGAAAAATACAATGTTCCTAAAATTGCGTTTATTAACAAGATGGACCGTGTTGGCGCCGATTTCTTCAGTGTTGTCGCGGAAATTCAGAATGAATTGGGCGCCAATGCCGTGCCCGTAGTCATCCCTATCGGCGCGGAAGACAATTTTGACGGCGTAATTGATTTACTGAGAATGAAAGCCGTTTATTATCGTGACGAGAAAACCGGTACGGCGATCATTGAAGAAGAAATTCCCGGCGAAATGATTGACGAAGCCCGCCGCTGGCGGGGCAATTTGGTGGAAAAATGTGCCGAACAATGCGATGTATTGCTGGAAAAATTCGTGGAGACCGGTGATTTAAGCGAAGAAGAGATGTTGGGGATTATCCGTAAGGCGACGATTGCCCGGCATGTGATACCTGTTTTTTGCGGCGCCGCATTCAAGAACAAGGGCGTTCAACGGTTGTTGGACGGGATTGTAAATTTTTTACCGTCGCCGGTAGAGGTTGACGCGATTATGGGGCACGAACCCGGCAACAAGGAAGTTTGCATTGAGCGGGCGGCGGACGATGCAGCGCCTTTTGCGGCGCTGGCATTCAAGATCATGGCCGATCGACACATGGGGAAATTGACGTATATTCGCGTTTACAGCGGTGTACTAAAGAGCGGGTCGGTAGTATACAATACCTCGCAGGACAACGAACAGCGGGTTGGACGTATTTTGCGCATGCACGCCATCCGTCAGGAAGCGATTGAGGAAGCGAGGACGGGTGATATTGTGGCCGTGATCGGTCTCAATCGTACCAAGACCGGCAATACGTTGTGTGATCCCGATCATCAAGTGGTTTTGGAAGCCATCGAATTCCCGGCGCCGGTGATGTCGATAAGTGTTAAAACCACGGGTCGTGGCGAAAACGACAAGATGAACCATGCGCTGTATATGCTTTCCGAAGAGGATCCGACGTTCATTGTCGGGTTCGACGATGAAACCCGCGAGACCATTATTTCAGGGATGGGCGAATTGCATCTGGATATTCTTGTCGACCGGCTGAAACGTGAGTTTAGCGTGGAAGTGGAAGCGGGGCGTCCGGAAGTTGCCTATCGGGAAGCCGGAACCATCGATGTTGAGGGCCAATACAAGCATAGCAAGCAGACCGGCGGTCGCGGCCAATACGGACATGTCGTGATGAAACTTGAAATGACCGATCCCGGGACCGGATTTGAGTTTGTCAACAATGTCAAGGGTGGCAACATTCCATCGGAATATATACCGTCCGTGGAAAAAGGTGTTGTTCAAGCCATGATGCGCGGGCCGTTTGCCGGGTATCCCGTGGTCGATACCCGTGTCACGCTGCTGGATGGTTCCCATCATGAGGTGGACTCCAGCGAGCATGCGTTCATGGAGGCGGGAAGAGTTTGTTTCCGTGAATTGTTCCTCAAGAGTCAGCCCGAATTGCTCGAACCGGTGATGTTCGTCGAAGCGGTGACACCGGAAGAATATATGGGGGCGATATCCGGATCGATCTGCCAGCGTCGCGGTCGGATCGAATCGATGGATACCCAAGCCGGCCAGAAAGTCATTCGTGGTTACGTGCCGCTGGCGGAATTGTTCGGTTATGCCAATACGGTGCGTACCCTTTCGCAGGGACGAGCTGCGTTTACGATGGTCTTTGAACGCTACGAGGCAGTGCCGTATTCTACGGCCGAGGAAATCGTCAAGAAACGGCGTGCCGCTAATAAAATCCGCTGATGCTTCCGGTTTTCGCTTGCGTTTTGATTGTCAGTGACATAGCATGGCCTGTGTCAGCGCAAAACCTATGTCATCCCGGAACGGTTGTTTATGCCGTGTCCGACAGCGGGATGCAGGAGTTGATATAACAGGATCATGCATTTGAAAAAGCGTATTCCGCGGGGATCATGGTGGTACGGTCTGGGGTTGATTTTGTTATTCAGTCTGGCCACCGTGGCGACGAGCAGGGTTATCTATTCCGTCGAATATTTGATCGATCAGGGGGAATACGAGATTGCCAAGCGCGTTAGCCTGATCGGCACCTGGCTTTTGACGATGGGATTCATGTTTCTGGCAGCCGGCCTGGGTATGTGGGCGATTAAATACGCTTCATTCCGCGAAGGTTTACGGCGTCTGGGATCGTTTATCAATGCCATGGATTATTTGCACGACGGGCTGGTTGCCCTGGATGGCAAAGGACGGGTCGTCAGCGCCAATCCGGCGGCCCGCGAGCTTGCGTGCGGCGATTGCGGTTCGCAAACATCGTTTCAATCGGTGTTTCCTTGTCTTTCCGCGAAAGACGTGGATGCGCTGATTGCAGCGTCCAGCCCGCATGAAATAGAGCGCGAGATCATTGGCGAAAAAACATTGCGCAACCTGCGTTTCCGGTCGCAAGCGACGCCCGACTTTCCGATGGTTCTGATCAGCGATGTGACCGAACGCAAATCGCAGGAATTGCGCCGGCGCGAGATTGCGCGCCTACAGTTGATTGGCCGTATTTCGCGTGGCGTGGCGGACGATTTCAATCGCATACTGAGCATCATTTCCGGACAAACGGGTTTGCTTAACCGTTTTTGCGAAGACCATGAAGGGGCGCGTCAGGCAACCAATGATATTTATCGCGCCATTCAAGCCGGATCCAGTCTGGCGACGCACTTGCTGGATTTAAGCCGTACCGATGCGCCGGAAACGCCGACGGATTATATCGAACAACCGCTGCGACGGGCGGTCGAGTTGTTGCGTCTGACGTTGCCGCCGGGATGGACGGTGGTCGACGATATCGGCAGGAACCTGCCGGCGGTCAATCTGTCCGGATCACAGGTGGAACAGGCCGTCATGAATCTGGGCTTGATTTGTTGCGATTTTTTGCCGGTTCCGGGAACCGTAAAAATATCCGCTCGCGTCCCCGGCGCCGATCATCTTGACGCTGTGGGACGCCGGTTTTCGCTGATCGTCCTGGTGTCGGCGACCCAAGTCGATGACGATAAACTGCTGGATGTTCCAGCAGCCCAAACCGATTTTCAATCAATCGCGGACGAAGTCGGCGCCGTCTTGACGGTGGTACGTTCGGCGATCGAAGCATCGGGTGGCCGGTTGGACCGTTTGCAGGGCGAACACGGTATGCAAATGTTCCGGATCGCGCTGCCAATGGCGCGTCATACAGGTGTGACCGGGGAAACCTTGTCGCTTCCCGAAGAGTTGCGTTCGCGGCTGTCGAGCAAAACGATTTTGCTGGCCGTCGCGGCGGGGCGTGGCGACGAACTGGAGCGACAGGCGCATTCATTGAAAATGCGGGTATTACGCGTCGTTGACACAGTGACGCTGCTGGCCAATATTGAGAACGGTTCTTTTGATGCCGTAATGCTTGACCGGCGATTTGTCGAGCCGGAAGCGCCGTCCATGATCAGGGCCATCGCCAAATTGCGACCCAATCTGCCTCTGTTGGTTTTGGGCGCTATGCCGCGTTGGACGGCAGCGGAAATTCCGCCCGGCATTCGCTTTTTCCCCGCCACCGCATCACCTCGTGCATTGTTCGAGGCGGTCGCCGATACGGATCCATCGTCTCACGTTTTGCCGGCGTAACCGTCGAACACCTGTCGTCGCGTTGCCAACCACGCATCAAAGGGTTCAGACGGTTTGCGTCAGGCAATCGACACATTGTCGATCAGACGGACATTCCCCGTGCGCACGGCGACTGCCAGAAGAACGTTGCTGCGTAAACGGGACACCGGTTCCAGCGTCCCGGCATCGATGGCTGCTGCGTATTCGACGGAGAATGAAGGTTGTTCCTCGATACGCGAAACGATGTCGCGCCGGATCCTGCCGGCATCCCGTTCGCCTCGACGGTAGGATTCCAAGGCCGCGCATAACGAGTGGTGGATGACCGTTGCCCGACGGCGTGTGTCGTGATCCAGAAGGCGGTTGCGCGAACTCAGCGCCAGACCGTCGGACTCGCGAATTGTTGGCGCCGCAACAATTCGGACGGGGATATTCAAGTCGCGCACCATGCGACGGATGATGGCGGTTTGCTGGGCGTCTTTCTGACCGAAAACCGCGATGTCGGGTTGCACTATGTTGAAAAGTTTGGCAACGACCGTGGTCACCCCGCGAAAATGGCCGGATCGATGCGCGCCACAGAGACCGCGCGATAGCGATGTTTC
This sequence comes from PVC group bacterium, assembly GCA_003567575.1. Classification (GTDB taxonomy): domain Bacteria; phylum Verrucomicrobiota; class Kiritimatiellia; order CAIKKV01; family PXCX01; genus PXCX01. The sequence goes on from PWZG01000541.1 coordinate 23,577, forward strand.
TTCGACAACAACGCTGTGGTCCGGCGCATACATTGTTTCTGGTTCGGGGGAAAACAACAAGGCAACCCCTTCTTTACGACAAATGGCGGCATCGTCTTCCGGCGTCCGTGGATAACGGTCGAAATCTTCCGTCGGCCCGAATTGGAGCGGATTGACAAAGATACTGACGACGACAAAATCGCTTTGTCGGCGTGCCACGGCAAAGAGCGAACGGTGTCCCCTGTGAAGACATCCCATGGTGGGGACCAGCGCAACCGTCTGGCCGGCGTTACGAGCCGTGGCGACATGGTGACGCAGTTCGTCAATGCCCGCGACCTGGATCATGGGGGCGTCAGCCGGATTTGAATGGCCCTGATAAGATCCGCGTTGCGCACGGGTTTAAGCAACAGAACGTGCGGCTCATCCTTGTTGTTGATGATTTCCTTAAGGAATTTGGGAACGGCAAAACCGGTGCAGAAAATGACGGCAGGCATGGCAGTATGGTTTTCGCGGCAATATTCGCGCAACCCGATGAATGCCTGCCGCCCATCCATGACCGGCATATACAGATCCATGACCACAACATCATATGGTTGTTGCCGGAATTTATTCAAACATTCCAAACCATTGCCGGCTTGGTCCAGTTCCACATCGGGTAATTCCTCGCTAATTACCATTGCAAATACGTTGCGGATACGTTCCTCGTCTTCGACCAGGAGAACGCGGCTGCGGCATGCAGGCCCCGCTTCAGATTTCAATGGTGCAGCGGGAACCGGCGCCGTTTCCCTCGCCGATACGACCGTCTCCACGGCGCTGTCCGCCGCGGCAGTTGCTGACGTCGGTTGCCGGGCTTGCCGCACTTGCCGGATGGCTTGCCCCAGTTTTGTCGTTGTCAACGGTTTCTTGACATAGGATCCGGCGCCGTGACGTTGCGCCTTGGCAATGCGTGGGACCGGAAATCCGAATCCGGATAACAGCAGTGAGGGCATATCCGGTTTCATTTTGGCGATGGCAAGCCATATATCGCAACCATCCATCTCTTGCTGTTCAAGTCGCATGTCGAGGATCACTAGATCGTAGGCTTGTTTGTTGCGCTGGAACTCGCTAAGTGCATCGGCGCCAATGGTAACACCGGTGGCATCGTAATTCAGCGCTTTGCAAAGATCGATGATAATCCGCAACTGTTCCGGGTCGTCATCCAAAATCAGTATTTTTTCGCCGTTCCCCTGAATGTCGTGTTCGACAGGTGTATTGTCTTCAACTTCACGGCACACCGGAAGATAGATATAAAACGTTGTGCCGTCGCCTTTAGTGCTCTCCAAGTCTACGTAACCGCGATGATCGTTGATTATGCCGTTGACGATACTCAGTCCCAATCCGGAGCCACGCCGTTTGTTTCCTCGTTTGGTGGTAAAGAATGGGTCGAAAACTTTGTCGCGGATTTCCTCGGCGATTCCCGGGCCGGTATCGCTGATGGAGAGTAACACGTATTCACCCGGTTCAACCGACTCGTAGTGTC
>PWZG01000183.1 GCA_003567575.1 PVC group bacterium
CGAGGTCCCAGGCGCCGGAAATCGGGTTTTACCGATAACGTCGTCAACCCGCTTTCGTCGGCGCGGAAACGTACCGTCTTGATATTGAGTTCATCTACAATCAACTCATCGAGGTCGCGCAATCCGCTCAGCAAACCGGTATCGCGCGTCACAACATCCAATTGCGGAAGCGGTTGGCGTACCTTAAGGTTATGTTCGGCCCGCAGCAATCGGCCCAGGCGGACTACCGTCATCACGGCATGCATCCGGCGATTGAGAGTCGCATCGCCGGACGCTCCCGCGCCGGTCGGATAATCGCAGAGATGCACCGATTCGGGATCGTCCTCGTCGCGTAATCCCTGGTACATGGCCTCGGAAAAAAACGGTAGAAACGGCGCGCATATCAGCGAAAGCTGTTTGAGTACCTCGTGCAAGGTTTCATAAGCGGCTGCTTTATCGTCATCGTTACGACTTTTCCAAAAACGCCGCCGGCTGCGCCGGATATACCAATTGGTCAGATCGTCGACAAACCCGACCAACGGCCGGACCGCCCTTTGCAAATCGTAACGGTCCATGGCTTCGGTAACTTCGACGGCCAACTCCTGCAAGGCGCCACGGATCCAATGATCCAGGACATTGTCCGATCCCGCCGCATCAGGCCGTCGCTGTGCCGGGGTCCAGCCGTCGATTCGGGCATAGGTCGCGAAAAAAGAATTGGCATGCCACAACGGCAACAGGATATGCCGCAGAATATCACGTACACCGCTCTCCGAGAAACGTAAATCCGCCGCGTGAACCACCGGCGAATGCATCATGTACAACCGGATCGCATCCGCGCCGTAGGTATCCAGCATCTTTCTGGGATCGGGATAATTTTTCAGCCGTTTACTCATCTTGCGCCCGTCTTCCGCCAATACCAGGCCGTTGACGATCACATGCCGGTACGCCGGCCGATCGAATAACGCGGTCGCAAGCACGGCCAGCGTATAAAACCAGCCGCGCGTCTGATCCAGACCTTCCGCGATGAAATCCGCCGGGAAATGGCGTTCGAACCATTCCTTATTCTCGAACGGATAATGATTCTGCGCATACGGCATCGCACCGCTTTCGAACCAGCAATCGAGCACTTCTGGTACACGGCGTAACGGGGCGCCACCCTGTGCCGACGGAATTTCGATGGCATCCACATAATGCTTGTGCAAATCCGTTACTTTCACTCCGCTACGTTCTTCCAGCTCGGCAATGGATCCGATGCAAACCACCTCGCGCCCGTCTTCCGAACGCCATAACGGCAACGGCGCACCCCAGTACCGGTTACGCGAAATCGCCCAGTCGCGCGCCTGCTCCAACCATTTACCGAACCGGCCATCGCGCAAGTGTTCCGGCATCCAATGGACCTGGCGATTCAATTCCGTCAACCGTTCGCGCAAAATTTCCACCTTCATGAACCAGGTCGACACGGCGCGGTAAATCAGCGGCTGATCACAACGCCAGCAATGCGGGTAACTGTGAACCAGGGTCGATTGATGAACCAGGGCGCCCTCCTGCTTGAGACGCCGCACGATATCGCCATCGGCGGATTTCACCTCGCGACCGGCATAATCGGATACGTCCGCCGTGAACCGGCCCTCTTCATCCACCGGACAGACCGACGGTATCCCCTGCTCCATACCGGCACGGTAATCGTCTTCGCCGAATCCCGGCGCCATATGAACCAGACCGGTACCGTCGTCGGCGCCGACGAAATCCGCCGCAATAACCCGGAATGCCCCCGATTCAGCGCGGTCCGCGAAGTACGGGAACAGAGGAACATAGCGGCGGCCGACCAGTTGATCGGCGGCAACCGGTTCAACGGTGAGCCCGGAATTCTTTTGTTTGAAATATACCGGCATCCGCTTGCGTGCCAGGATGTAGGTCGTGTCGCCTTCCCTGACTTTCACATAGGGTATATCCCGGCCGACTGCAATGGCCATATTGGACGGCAGCGTCCACGGCGTCGTGGTCCACACCAGCAGATAAGATTTCGGTTCGTCAACAAGACGCAGGCGCACCGTCACGGCCGGATCCTGCGTATCGCGATATCCCTGGTTGGTCTCGAAGTTGGATAAGGGCGTCGTACACCGCGAACAATACGGTAGGATCTTGTTGCCCTCGTAAATCAAATCCTTTTTCCACAAGTCCTGAAACACCCACCAAATGGACTCCATATAATGCGCATCCATCGTCTTGTAATCGCGATCGAAATCGACCCATCGGCCCATGCGGCTTACAATCTCACGCCATTCACGGGTGTGACGCAACACGATCGAGCGACAATGCTCGTTGAATTTATCGACTCCCAACGCCTCAATATCACGTTTGCCGCTCAGGCCCAGATCCTGTTCAACCTCGTATTCAACCGGTAGCCCGTGACAATCCCAGCCAAACCGTCGCTCGACGTAAGCGCCGCGCATGGTCTGGTAACGCGGGATCACATCCTTGATCGTGCCCGCCAGCAAGTGTCCATAGTGCGGTAATCCGGTGGCAAAAGGCGGGCCGTCGTAAAACACAAAGGTTCGTCCGCCGCGCCGTTGTTCCAGTGACCGCTCGAAAATGCGGCCGTGTTCCCAAAACTCCGTTACCGCCTGTTCCATCTTCGGGAAATCGGGTTCCCGCCAATCGGTTAATCGCATAAGTATATCGCCTGTTAACTACTGTTTGACTGACTGTTATACCAATTTTGCATGCCGGTAGCAATCCGAAAGTGAATTAAAGAAATTGTAAGCGTTCACGGCTCAGGGGTTCACGTCTCAGAGGTTTTTTAGGAATTTTCGTGAAAATTGTCAATCCCGCGGCATGACTTGGCAATTATTTCCTTGTTTTTCGCCCAGCTTACAACCAGTCTGCTAAATTAAGGTTGCATCGTAAGCTTCTCTAGTGTATAAATCACGGGTATGAAAAACAAATACGTTTCTTGCCTGCTGTTGTTTGGAACGCTTACCATCATGCTGCCGGTTTGCTCCAGCGCGCGATCTCAAGCGAATCTTGGTTTTTCCGTGCGTCGCCATGGCGAACACAGTAAGTTCGACGAGCTACCGTTCGGGAAACGCGACCATTCGCTTGGGATCGATTACGAATTTCACGAATCGACCGCCTTCTGGCAATTCGGGCTCTCTTACACGCCCGATTTAAGCATTAAAGACGGCGAAACAGAAGCTCCGGACTATGCCTTGACGCCGACAATCAACCTGATCGCCAAGGACAATATGTATCATGGCGGTATCGGCATTGCCTCGACATATTCCGATATCGACGGCGGCGAATGGACATCCGTTTACTGGCAATTCATTCTGGGATTCCGATTCGATATCTCCAAACGATTGTCGCTTTCGGCTTACGGATACTATCCATTCAAACGCTGGGGTGAATTAGCTGACTTCCGTTTCAAGGACGTGGAATACGGACTGCGCATCGGCGCCGGCTTCTAACTGGCGGTCTATCCATGGGTTTGGCAACGGACGTGTCACGGTTTCGCCGACGTCAACCAGCGCCGTATACGCCACCACAGGAATTGTAACTGTTGCTTCCACGTAGGTCGTTGCGGCCGCGGCGGTGAAGGTTTGTTTCCGATGCCGCCGGCACGCATGTAATCGCGATCCGCTAAACCCATAACGTTCATTCTCCTTTCTTCAGTTGATTACGCAATTCCAATTCATAACCGATCATGCACAACGCCGCCAGCGCGGCGGTTTCGACCCGCAATATCCGTGGTCCAAGACTTATCGGCGTCATACCGGCGGATCGTAAACGATCGGTTTCGTCCGGCGTAAAATCGCCTTCCGGTCCGATAAATAAAGCCATCAACCCTTGATGGCCGCCCCTTCCTTCGAACACCCGCCGCAGCGGCACGGTATCCGCTTCCAGTGACCCGTAAATTCCGGACAGAGCCCGGTTGGCAAGGTGTGTCATGGCCGTCTCGAAGGTCACCGGCGCACCGATTTCAGGAACCGTTGCCATACCGCATTGGCGCGCGGCCTCCTGGGCAAGGCGACGCCAGCGCGACAACCGGTTACCGGCCCGGCGCGATTCCGTCGGCCGCACGATACACCGTTCACTAACCAACGGCACGATTTCCGTAACCCCAAATTCGGTCGCCTTCTCGACCAGCCAATCCATGCGCGATGCCTTGGGAATCGCCTGAAACAATACGACGGGAAGCGGCGCGGCCGTGCGCGCAACATCCCCTTGAATCGGTCGCAGCCGGGCGACGCCGTCGACCGGATCAACCGTAAACCGTGCCTGGCCGCCGCGGCCGCAGCCGTCGAAGACGGCTAGGGTCGCCCCGTCCTTTACACGTAACACGCGTAGTAATCGTTCCAGTTCGCCGCTCGCCGGTTGGAATTCCGGTTCATCCCACGATTGCGGTTCGATGCGACAACGATACATTCTCGATATTCCTTTAGCCAAGCGCCGCCAGAAACCGTTGATCAATGGCGGACCAGTCGTATTCGCGTAATACATATCGGCGACCGGCTTCTCCCATGCAGCGTCGCAGATCCGGTTGCGCCAGCAGCAGTTGCAGCGCTTCCTCGAATTCGGCGTAATCGCCGAACCATAACCCGCCGCCGGCACGCCGACAATGCCACGGTAAAACATCGCCGCGAGCATGAACCAACGCCGGCGTCCCGGCCAGCCAGGCTTCCAGCAAAACAATCCCGAAACTCTCATTGACCGACGGATGACAGAAGGCCAAAGCGCCGGTCATGACGGCATGTTTCCTTTCTTCCGTAACGAATCCCAGGTCAATTACCGCCGCCGCCAATGCCGGTGGCGGTTCAACCTGTCCGGTACCCGTCAACACCAATTTCAAATCGCTGCCGGTACGCCTGCGAAATACATCCAGGTAGGCCAACAACAACGACGTCCCCTTAAGCGGTTCGCGGCGGCCGCAATACAACAGATAAGGAAACGCTAAATCCTGTGCCGGCGCCGGTTTAAAGGGTGTCAGGCCCATGCCGACCACATGTCCGCTACCGGCGGACAGATCGTACAACCGGCACGCCAAATCACGCTCGGGTTCACTGTTGAAAATGATCCCGCCTACCGAGGCAAACAAAGTGCGCACGGCGTTCAAGCGGGCGAACGGTTCGTCATGCAAACAGGGGACAATCCGCGTTTTACGACCGGCAACCGCGGCAACCGCATGCACCAACGCCAGCAGATACGGCCCAGTCACCACCGCATCCAGCGACGGCAACAACTCACGTAACCGGCCACACAGCGCCGTGCTATTGGGACCATTCGCCAACCAGTCGGTCTCCTCGTCAGCCGTTAAGCGGGCGCCACGACCGATCCGTTCCTGTAATCGATGAAAACGATCGGCATCCCGGTTGCCGTCGACAGGGAAAAATTCCACCGGTAAACCCGATATATCGCGACGGCCGGACGGTTCGGTGTTTTGCCAGCTTACATGATCCCGCGCGCACGTTGTCAGGAAAACCGTCTCCACTCCCTCCAGCAGGGCGCGACGCGCCAACTGTTCCAGTAGAATTTCGGCGCCGCCGGTGGCGCCACAACCGGTCAGTCGCGGGCTGACAACGGCAATCCGCCGCGGCACACGACGGGAAACAGCAGCGGTTTTAGCAGGCATCAAGGGGCTCCTTGCTCTGCCTCACCCTTTTCCAGCTCGGCAATGCGGGCTTCGAGTTTCTCGATTCTTTCGCGGTATAAACGGTCGGTTTCCTCGATCGCGGCCAGCAGTAAACCGTTGATCTGATTCTGTTGCGACCACAAGCGATAGGTGTAAAACTTCAATAACTTCCAGAGGCCGCGTTTGAAACCCACCAGCGGACGGGCAAACCAGCGACGACGTTCGCTAATGACGTAATCGTTAATATCAACCTGAACCGCATCACGCATGCATTCCAAATATCGTTCCAGAAATGTTTCATCGCCACGCAGGTTTTCCAGGTTATACCGTTCCGCCAATGCAATCCGGGCGTCGTTATACACCCCGGCGGCACGTTTTTCGGCCACCGTCTCGCGAATACGAGCCATAATCGCCTCGCTATCGACACCGTCGGCGCCGATATCGAATATCGTTGCGCCGTTTTCAGGATTCTTACTATCGGAATTCATGGCACCGATTGTGCGACAAACGGCGTCTGAAGTCAACTACAGAACTGATGCCGGGCGCATATCACTGCCGTCCGGCATTCCCTCGTATGAATCAATAGCGTGCGCTCAACGGGCGGAATGCGCCCGGAAATCCGAATGACGAAATACCCAAACCAAAAGGAAGCACGAATGACGAAATACCCAAGCACGAAGGAAGCACGAATGACGAAATACCCAAGCACGAAGGAAATCCTAAATCCGAAACACCGAAATCCGAAAAAAAGAACAAAGCGAAAATCCGACGTGTCGCGGCATCTTGTCCTGCGTAGCTGATGCGTAGAAGGAAGCGTGTAAACGGAAGCCCGAATGGCCGAAACCGGAATGACGAACAGTCTGGCCAAAGGCGTGTCTCCTTGTTTTTAGCTTAGGTATTTCGTCATTCTTTCGTGCTTGGGTATTTCGTCATTCTTTCGTGCTTGGGTATTTGGGTATTTCGTCATTCTTTCGTGCTTGGGTATTTGGGTATTTCGTCATTATACTCAACATCGCGCAGGGA
>PWZG01000029.1 GCA_003567575.1 PVC group bacterium
AATGAAACGTTCGGAATTGAATGCAATCATGCGGGCGGGCATTGATTTTACCAGGGTAATGCGATTCCCGCTTCCGCCTTTCGCTTATTGGAGTCCACGGGAATGGCGCGATAAAGGCCACGAATACGATGAAATTCGCGACAACATGCTCGGATGGGATATTACCGATTTCGGTCGTGGCGATTATCATCGGATAGGTCTATTGCTGTTTACGATTCGCAACGGTAACGTAACGATGCCGCAATACGTCAAGCCCTACGCGGAAAAAATCTTGATCGTCGGGGAGAACCAGGTTACCCCGTATCATTTCCATTGGAACAAGATGGAGGACATCATCAATCGGGGAGGCGGCAACCTGCTGGTTCAAATCCGCAACGCGACCGAAGACGATCGGCTCGGATCCGGTCCGGTAACCGTTTGCATGGATGGGCGGCGTTTTTCGGTTGCCGCCGGAACGGTGTTACGCATTACACCCGGCGAGAGTATTACCCTGCCGGCGCGCCAGTATCACACGTTTTGGGGCGAGTCCGGCGCGGGGCCGATCCTTCTGGGTGAAGTATCCAGCGTCAACGACGACATTGCCGATAACCGATTCCTCGAGCCGATGGGCCGCTTCCCTGATATCGAGGAAGATGTTCCGCCCCTGCATCTGCTTGCCGGCGAATACCCGGTCGCACGGGACTTGGGTAATGGATTGTTGAACGGAAACCAATAATAAGGAGTATTCCCGCAATGAAAAGAAATTCAATGGTGGACGGACACGCTTCGGGATTTGACCCAAGCAGACTGCGTGATGGTATTGCGCGGGGATTGGCGATGCGGGAGGCGGTGCGACGTTTCGGTTATGCACGCGCCGCTTTCGGCAAATGGTTTGCCGTGATTACGCTTTACGCTTTCGCTACAGCGATTCACGCCGAACCGCCCGGTTGGTACGAATTCGACGCTGATCTTCCCGTCATTGCGTCCCTATCGGCGCAGGATGGGGAGGAAGGCGCCGCCGGTTGGCGGATGGGATCGGATATGGAACTGGTTCATGACGATCTGCTTGATGGGCCGGTCTGGGAACACCGCGGTGGCCGGCACGGATGGATACGGTCGGACATCCCGCTTCCGGACGCCTATCAGGTTGTCGCCCGCCTGCGGGTGATGCAGCGCGGCCATGGCGCCACGCTCGCGGTGGGCGCCGATGGAACTGATGCCAATCCTGGCAGGAAATTCGAGTTGATGTTGCGCCCGACCGGCGATCGCGCCTGGCGGGTCAATACCCAACGCGCCCGGCGGGAGCATTACCTCGAGGCAACGGAGCTTCCTGCCGAGGGTCCCGCGCGCACGAAAACGGAAACGCTTAACAGTATTCCGGGGCAAACAGATTTCGGCGAACGCTATGCGCGAGCGCCATCCCCGCTTTCCGACGAAGCGTACCGGCGCGAAGTCGAGTCGGCGCTGAACGCGAGACCTTTGGCAACCAATCTATGGGCTGAACTTCGCATCGAATATCGCTCCCAGGCGGTGAGGATGTGGATCAACGGCATTCCGGTCGGCGAACATCATCCGGCAGGCCACGTCGACGGCGATGTTCACCTGCAACTCGATCGATCGGTACGCGTCGCCGCTCTGGAAATTCATCCGTTGGACAAAACGTCTGACGCTTATGAGCCGGTGGATCTCACCGAACGCCTTAACGCTCGAGCGGCAAGCGGCGACGGTCCGGTCGTTTTGCGGACGGATTCGTTGCCCGAGGTCGGGAGCCTTGTCCGGGTGAATGGAATGCCTTTCCGCTTCGCGCGCGATATTCACGGGAACGATCACGTCGATATCGGCCAAAGCATGTTCCGGCAACGCAACAGAACCGGTCACTTCATGGCCGGTGGTGATCGTCCCGAGAACATCACCTGGCCGTCGCCCCGTGTGTTCGATCCGGCCCGGATCATGTTCACGACGCCGAACCGGGCCTACTCGCGTCTGTGGTTGATCGCGGCCTTCGACGGCGAACCGAATACAACACCGGTCGTTACCGCCCGGTTCTTTAAACCCACCAGCGGTTTCCCGATCGATTCGGCGACCGAGATCCCGGCCTTTTCGGCGCGCAGCGCACCGGGTGCGGCACAGCGTTTGCCGGTGACCCTACCCAATGGCGCGGCGGGCTCGCTATGGCTGGTGCCGATCGATCTGGATGCGGCGCGGATCGGTTCCGAAATGCGCGACGTCTCCGTTCTCTCGCTGGAATTGACCAAGGAAGTTCAACCTTATCGAGGTTACCCGGATCCGGCGAATTACAATTGGTTCCAGGGCGGATTACCCAGCGGTGTGCGCGTTTTCGCGATGACGTTGGAGAAAGCGCCGATCCACATGATTGCAAGCGGGAACCGCCATGGCAACGTGTATGTTGCTCCCGAAGAACCGTTATGGCAGATCGATCTGCGGAATCAACGTTCGCACACGGTATCGGGGAAGATACGTCTTCATGTCACCGATCCGTACGATGATCCGGCCGGCGTCATGGAACAAGAATTCACGCTTGCCGCGGACGGTGCCGCGCGCATTGAAATACCGATCCCGACACGCGTCAACGGCTTGCATACCGTACTGACTGAAGTCGAGGTGGAACCCGTCGATCCGCAACCTTCCGGAAGCATTCGGCGCTTGTTCCGGCGCGAAACGCAACAGCGCACGCGACTGGCGCGCACCGGTACCTTCGTACAACTGCCGCCGGACCGGCGTCAGGCAACCAAGCAAAACAGTCCCTGGGGTATCTTTAGTTGGAGTGGCGGTCACGGCACGCATAGCGTGGCGGAAGACGACATGTACCTGCTGCGCGCCGCCGGCGCGCGTATCGGCCCTACGGAACGGCATTTGGACGTGGAAACGGAAGCATTGTGGGGACTTCGTCCCCAGGGACAGCATATCGGAAACGATCAGCGCGCTGCCCAACCCTGGGCTTTCGAAGATCCTTACGATCCTGAAAAATATGCCGAAAACCGTGACCAAATCGGCAAGCGGATTGCCGAACGCTCCGCGCGCCACCCGAATGTTCCCTGCTGGGCGATGTTCATCGAAACCGCCATCACCGCCCATCTGACCTATGGCGTGCCGCGACGCTGGATCGGGGAAGATCCGACCTGGACCGAAGAGGAAGCGCGGCGTGTCCGGGGACACATGATTTACGGAAAGGCGGTTTGCGAGGGCATCCGCATGCATGCCCCGGACGCCAAAATCTCCCTGGGATGGTCGGCCTCGACCTTCCCGATTCCACTGCTGGAGTCGGGGTTCCCGCGCGAATTGTTCGACTATATCGGCGCGGACGATCCGGGTTTCGAACGCACGCCGGAAATGCCGATCCGGGAAGTGACGCCCAACCGGGTATGGCTGCTGCGCCAGGCCATGAAGGAACACGGATACGATGACGCGCCGGTAATCCATCTCGAATCCTATTACCCTTCGAGTCATCCACTGGCTCTTGGATGGCGCCGGTCGGCGGACCATTACGCGCGATTGCACCTGCTGTCGCTGGCCAATATTCCACAAACCATCTTTTCGGGAACGTTCAGCTTGCAGGATTGCGGCAGTTACTGGGGATCGCAACACTATGGCGAGCACGGCCTGATCGGACGGCAGCCCGAGGCCAATCCCAAACCGGCTTTCGTAACGTACGCCACCATGACCCGCTTGCTCGATCCTCCCGAATACCAGGGGTATCTGCCGACCGGATCGCACTCGGCCTACTGCCTGCATTTCACCTCGACCGACCGCAACGTGTACCCGATGTGGACAATTCGCGGACGGCGCGAAGCGCGCATCCGACTACCCGCGGATAGCATGGCGCTGCGGGTCGACGAACAAGGCAACGAATTCCCGCTGGCGATCGACGCAGCCGGCTGGGCCAAGGTGAGCCTGACGCCGACGCCCGTGTGGATCGTTTCGCCGCAACCGATCGAAACCGTCGAATTAGGCAAGACGGATCATTCCTTCGTGCGCGTCGAACACCCCATGCTGGCGGCTTCCTTCGGCGAAACCGCTGTTCGCTATCGACCCGAAAACCAGGTGACGCCCAGCAAACACCATCTGCTGCTCGACGCCATGGAAAACCCCTGGGTCTATGTGCCGGGACCGTATCCGGGCCTGGCCGAGGGACACTGGGGCGCGCCACGCCATGACGGTCCGATGCGATCGGAAATCGTCGCGAGTTCCGAACGCAACGCGCCGGTCTGGCAGATCACGCTCGACGATCCGGACGTGGAACGTCCTCTGACGGCCTGGTACGGGGTGTTCGAACCTGAAACACCGATCGCGATTCCCGGCAAGGCGCGCGCGCTGGGCGTCTGGGCCGACGGCCGCTCGAACTGGGGCCGGATCGTTTACGAGGTTGAGGATGCCGAAGGCGAAATCTGGCGCAGTATCGGCACAAAGGACGATTGGAACTGCGACGACATCCATACGTGGTCGTATTTCAACTACGACGGCTGGCGCTATATCGAGTTCCCCCTCCCATCGCATTTGCCGTATGACGATTACCGCGAACATGACACCACCTGGTGGGGCAGCGAGGGTGGTGACGGCGTCGTGCAACTGCCGTTGAAACTGCGGCGGATCATGATCGAAATGCGCACCCATAACATTTATGCCGACGACCTCGTCGAGATGTCTGACCGCAGTGTGCGGCTGCACCGGCTCAAGGCCATCTACGACGACGCCGAATCGATGACCGACACGCCGGTGGAACGGCAACACGCTACCGCCGGGGCGCTGCAAACCAAATGGGCAGAAACGGCGAGGGCATTGCCAAACCCGATCACGGCGCTGCGCGAGACGGGCGTGGGCGATCCAACGGCGTTCGAAACGCTGGCGCCGCCGGACGACTACGACGGATTGGTCACCCGTCTTACCGTCAATCTCAAACCGGTGGCCGGCGCGAAGGAATACCGCGTGTATGTGGCGGCCTATGAAGACGGCGCCGGCGCGGAACGAATCGCGCATGGGGCGGAACCGTCGTTGACCGTCAGCCGCTTGCAGCCGGGCTTCCCGCTGTACCTGTTTGCCACCTATGTCGATGCGGACAACAAGGAATCCAAACCCACCGGGGCGCGCCGTATCCTGCTGGCCGACGACTTCCCGTTCAAGTGAGGCGCCGCTGAATCTCAAACCCAACGACCGACCCTATGATGAGGCACAACGTATGAATATCGATTTCTCAGAACTCCACCGACAGGTCGCCTTTGGCGCATCCGGGGGAAAGATCATCTGGCAACCGCGGATCGGCTGCTGGTTCATCGATAAACTGTTTGCCGGCAACCCTTTGCCGCCACCCTGGTCGGCGGCACGGCTGCCACGGCCGCCAGGGGAACTGGCACAGGCGGAACTCGATCGGGCCCTCACGGACTTGATGGACGAATGGCTGCCGTCCATCTACCGGGATCTGGGATGTTCGGCCAGGATTTACCAGTACAACCGCGCCTACCGCCGGATCGAACACCCCGATGTGCGCATCACGATCTGCCAAGTGGATGGGACGGACACCGAAACTCTTGTCGAAACGCCGGTCGGTCGCCAGTCCTGGCGCATCCGCCGGATGGCCGACAGCCCCAGCGCCTGGTTCGTCAAACGCCCGGTTGCTACGGAAGCGGAACTGCGCGTCGCGGCCTGGCGCGCCCGCCATGCCGCTTGGGAATGGGATGCTGCCGCCTTCGAGGCGGTCCATGCCACCTGGGGCGACCTGGGAGCGCCGACGATCTATCTGCCGCGCATGAACGTGCAGGACCTCTACATCAACACCATGGGCAGCGAGGCGGGAATCTACGCGCTGTACGACTGGCCGGCGGCCGTCGAGGATTATTTCGAAGCCCTGGAGACCTGTCACAACGGGCTGATCGACCTCGTGAACGCATCGCCCGTGGAGATCGTCAACTTCGGCGAAAACCTGCACGCCGGCACCCTGCCGCCGAACTTGTTCCGGAAATATCACCTGCCTGAATGCCGTCGGCGCTGCGAACGCCTGCACGCGGCCGGCAAGTTTGTCTCGTCGCATTGGGACGGCGAAACCCGGGCGCTGCTGCCGATGGCCCGGGAAACGGGGCTTGATGGTATCGAAGCCATCACCCCCGCCCCGCAGGGCGATGTGACGTTCGCGGAAATCCAGGCGGGTCTGGGCGACGACATGTTCCTGCTCGACGGGTTACCGGCCGTGTATTTCGACCGGACCTTCCCGGTGTCCCTGCTGGAAGAGGCCACGCACGAACTGATCGCGCGCTTCGCGCCCCGACTGATCCTGGGCATTTCCGACGAAATCTCATCCACCGGCGACATCGAGCGCATCCGGATCGTGGGCGACATCGTGGCGCGTCACAACCGGAGCCGGGAACCCAAGCGTGCCGAATCGAACCGAAAACCGCCAAAGTAGCGAGACGTGTAGGAGTAAGGCGAAAGGCGTGATCATTGTACCCCCCCGTACTCGTACACATACACTCGTATCTTGTCTGAGAGAACAGGGAAAACCTGGGCGGAAATCTTCGGGGGGCGAGAACGATGAGTAAACTACCATTCGCCCACCGATTTGCGGCCGCTGTAGGACGGGATGCCATCCCGTCCCACGAAAGACGCCACAAAAGGATCT
>PWZG01000219.1 GCA_003567575.1 PVC group bacterium
AAAATTGACCGGCAACCAACGGCATGGGCCCAAGAAAACCGTGTTCGTCGGGATCGACTCCCAAAACTCCTTCGATCAGCGCCGTGCGGCCGGCCACGGTTTCAACACGGAACATCGCGCTCTGTCCGGCTTGCGATTCAGGCATCAACCAACGCCGGGTAAACGTTCGCGCCTCTCCGTCGAACATCATCTTCATCGTATTCCAGGTTTCTTCATCCATTCGCTGGCCACCCGGCCAGTGATACATGAGACCGGTATACGGGGCGACGCGTTCCTGCGAAATAATGGTCGGACTCATGCGCCGCGAAACGCTGGTAAAGGCAAGCATCGTAAACGTCACCAACACGATTGTCGCCGTCGTCAAAACGGTTCGTATCCGGCGACGTTTCATATTACTGACGCCAATCAACATGGCCTGCTGACTGACCATTGAGTATGCGACTTCCGACTCTTCATGACCGGTCATCGAATGGAACAGCAACTGCATCTCGCCTTCGAAGCGGCCGTGCAGAATGTAAATCACAAAAAGTCCCAACCCCCCCATGATGAAGGCGACAAACATCGCCTCCGGCGCCCTTGCGACACGAAAGGCGGGATGAATGACCCGAAACAAGATATAGCAGGAAACGAACAAAATACCGAAAAGAATCATTTGCTTTTCGATCCGCACCGCTTTGAACACCAGTTTTTGGACAAAAAAACAGAAGGGCAACAGCAATGCCATGTAAAAAACAACGGCTTTCAGCATATCGTTGGTAATGCTTGCAATCTGATCGTAAGCCTTTACTTGGGCGCCCAGCCCTTCGTATAGGGCGCGCAGGTACCCGACGTGATCATGTTCGGCCGCGGCCTTTTCAGCGATCTCGGCGGATGCGCGTCCGCGCGCAAGAAAGTCGGACACCAGTTCGTCGGCGATACCGCGAAATCCTTCAAAACGGTAGCGGTTAAGCCGATCCATGTCGTGAATCGCATGTCGGAAAAAGTCCGGCCCCATTTCGCCAACCAGGAACCCCTGCCCTTCCGGGAATTCAGGGCTGACGTTTAGCGCCAACCGTTTGTAATCGGTCATAAGCTTCAACCGTTCCAGGGGCTGGATATAGAATGCCAGCGGTCCCCATGCCTGTGCAGGCATCGTCTTTCTTGACAAGCCGGATTCAGCGCCGGTGACGCCGTAACTGCGCGGCTCGGAATCGCGTTCCGCGCTCAAAGGAAGTATGGAGCGGACATATATCGGCGATGATCCCACCCGAGATGTGTCGGTACGTTCAGACACAACAAACTCCTTGGCGGAGGTAAGCGATAGAATTTTCATCACCGCGGGCCGGACATCCGTGGTGGTTTGTTGATGCCGTTCGCCGGCATCGACAACATGCGTTACGTCGATGAAATCAGCGTCATACCCGAACGCCGCTGACGAAAGCAGCCGTTCACGCAGACCATAAAAAATACCGGTGGCACGTTCGTCGCTCAGCACCATATAGGAGGCGATAATACCGGGACCACTGAATCCGCTGGCCGGCGCATCCGGCGGTGTCAGAATAATGGCGCTGCCAGGCACTGGAATTTCGGGTAGAACGCCGGCGGCAAACTCATCGAATTTGTAGGCCTTGGCAATCGTCGACCACAACTGACTGACGGTGCCGGGAGGCGACGCAAGTTCCGTCGCACCGGTAATGATGGGATCGGCCAGGATACGGCTGAAAAGATTCCTTGCGAACGCGCTGATTTCGGCAACATGATTGACGTTGAGATTTTCGAGCGTATCGTCCGGTTTGAATGCGCGAACGGTCGTGGCAAAGGCATTGTTAAGCGCAAATGCCGGCCGGCGTCGTGCCCCCTGCAAAAACGCCAGGCTTTCCGATACATTCGGCATATAGAATCGTTCCGGCAACCCGCCCAAACCCGTCAGGCTATCGACGAGAAGGTATTGCTGTCCGTCATCACCGGCCCCGGTTTCCGCGGCCAGTTCCGCGGCAATACGCATGGTGTTGCGTCCCCAACGGTCCGCCCATCCGGCCTGTCCCAAAGCAATGCCCGAGGAGAATCCGATCTTATCGCTGTCCCATGACAATTCCAGCGAAATCACCGCGCTCACACTGCGTCCACCCAAAACGCGGCGCACCGTTGTATTCCGTTCGCTGCGCTCTAGATCGTCACGGTTTTTGGCGGACCAAATGCGATTCCTTTCAATAATCTCATCTACATAATCCTTTAGGATACCTTCTTCGACATCGGATAGATCGGTCAACTTGGTTTGTATGCCCACCCGGTTGAACAGGGTCAGCACATTGACATGTTTTTCCATGGTGTCTTCAAGAATAACCTGTTCTTTCTCGATTTCATCGAGTCGCGATCGTATTTCGGCCAACGCTTCCGCGGCGGATGGTTCGATTCCGGTTGCGTCGATATCACGACCGCTCTCGTAAACAACTTGCGCCAACTCATTGGTGCGGAGTTGTAATCGTCTCGATTCGCGATGTAAATATAATCGCTGAAGTTTGATTTGGTTGACATCGCGCTGGCAAAGAGCAACGATGGGATCCTTGATGGTTATTTGGCGACCGATTGAAATATCCGTCAAACTGCGTAATTCCTTGAGAAATTTCTCGTCTTCCGCCACGGTTTCCGGTCGGAATTCGAGTTTTTCCAAATAGGATGCGAATAGATCCTGCAGGCGCAGATCGGCGGAAAGTTCGTGACGCAAATTCTCTATTTCGGATTCCGGCGCCATCAGATACCAAGCAAGCAAGCGGTCGCCAAGATAATTTTGTGTACGCGCGTTAACGGCGGCCAGAACGACCGTACGTGGCGGTGGATTCTCGGTAAATTCCTCCAACAACTCCAGCAACAGATACAGGTTGGCGCCCGCCTCGGCGCCGGCGGCAAGCGACGGCACAACATTATTGGCGTCCATCGGCGCGGTAAACACGATGACATCCGAGCTAAGATCGCGATCGCTGCCCGGAATAATTACCCAGGGGTTACGCAAATCCCGGTTCTCCCATCGCGACGGTTCGACGCTGAAACGAGCCGTCAAACGGCGCGTACCGTCCATGGAGTTCCGTAACTCCTCTCCATCCGCGGCGGAAACATAGTAGCGGGGAACGGCCACTTCAGATGTCGGCACTTTATCGTAGGTATCGTCAGTTTCGTAGCGATCGGCGCCGACGAATATGAATCCCTTAACGCCAAACCTCAGCAATCCCTGCCATTTCCGGCCGCAATGGAAGTCCATCAGCACGATTTTATCCGTCAAATCAATACCGTGCGCGGCTTTTAGATCTTCAGTCGCGCCAACCCCCAAATCAACTATCTCGGTTGTAAACGCCCGTTCCCGAAAGTTACCGGGTCGGAACAGGCTCGGATGCATCGGCAAAATGGTGTATTCGCCGTCATCCGTCAGCACAACAGCATCGCCCGGGATAAACGTTGGCGCGGAAAACTCGATCTGACCATACTCGAATCCGCTTTCCGCAAACCGGTCCATGACACGCTGTTCCAGAGCCAAATTGGCCGGCGACCCCGGCAGACGCATCCCGTGACCCAGTAATGCTTGCAGTCGATCGCGTATTTCAGCGGTATCGGTCAGATCGTTCCCTGGCGTTTCAGCCGCCAAGCCCACAAACGACCAGCAACATGCCGCCGCCAGTATTGCCTTCCGCAACCACATGTATTTTCCTATAGGTATTCGCATACTCATGCCATCTACTAAAGTAAATTATTTCACAACAATTGAAATCAGTCGTTTTTGCGCCAATTTTCGAATAAATTCCACCGTCGACAATTCCGCCTCGCGGCGATTAACACGAAAATGTTTTACAAACTCCTCGATAATCCGTTTTACACTGTGCTCGCCGTCTATACGGCTAAAAACAAACGCTCCCATTTCGTCCAATTCTATTCGTTGCTCGATTACCGGCGGCGCGAAGCGCGACCACCATCGCCGTCCACGCCGGATTCGGCTGACGACCACCATCCCCTCGCCGGAGCTCTTAATCGTCTCGTCCTCAATCGACAGGTTGCGCACCGGAATGGATTCCAACGATTGTCGCCGATCAATGGTTGGTTTAGGGTTGCGCCATTTTGAAAGCAAGTCGGGCATAATATCAGCGTTTCCCCGCACCGATACCGCCCACGCGGATGTCGAGATCTTTCCGTTCCTCCAGTTTATGCGTTTTCCCGTCTCGAATCCACAGGATACGGTCCGACACGTCCAGCATTTTCATGTCATGGGTTGCGGATATAACGGTAATACTGCGATCGTTCTTTAGATCGACCAGTAATTCAATCATTTCACGACCGGTCTCGACGTCCAGATTGGCGGTCGGTTCGTCGGCCAGAATAATCACGGGTTCGTTGGCCATGGCGCGCGCAACCGCCACCCTTTGCTGCTGGCCGCCGGATAATTCGTAGGGTCGGTGAAATACGCGGTCGCCTAGACCGACCCGTTCCAGGATATCGACCCCCCTGTCGCGGGCGTCATCCGGCGTTAAACCGGCGAAAAGCATCGGTAACGTCACGTTTTCCAGTGCGGTAAGTACCGGCAAGATATTGTAACTCTGGAAAATATAACCGATTTTATGGCACCGCATCCAGGCCAGTTCATAGGAATCAAGTTGCGCCACATCGATTTCATCGATGAAAACCATGCCTTCCGTCGGTGAATCAATACCGCCGATCATATTAAAAAGGGTTGACTTTCCGGAACCGGACGGCCCCATGATCGAGAGGTATTCGCCCCGGAAAACGTCCAGTGAAATCCCATCCAAGGCTTTGGTCGCCGAATCGCCCACGCCATAATAACGTTTGACGTCAATGGCGCGAATAACAATATCAGCCCGGTCCTGGCTTTTCTTCTGATCGGATTCTGCCGTAACCATAATTAACTCCGCCGCCCCGGAAATGGCGCCGCTATTTATTCTCCAGTGTAATCAACATTATTTCCGAGCCGCTTCCAGACGGCGAAACCGTAACCAGATGCGCTGTCCGTTTTTCTTTGCCGAGCAAAATATCTTTTTTTTCCATCCCGGACCGAATAAATTCTTCCAAGGGTGATCCTGGCTCTGTTGAAGATGCTTTTTTAAGCAACTTTCGGGCCAACTCGTTGATGGCGATAATCTCCATCTCCGTGTCCATGATCACGGCCGCGATTTGCATACGTTCCAGTTCGGTCAAAACCAGTTCCTTAACCGTCTCCAAACGCCGTATTTTCTTTTCGCTTTTCCGTCGGACCACCGCAACGCGTTCTTCGAGACGATGCTCGAATTCCGTTGCAATGATGTCGACGGCTTCTTTTGGATCGGCTTCCTGCCTTGTCAGCGCGCCCAAAACACCCGAAACGAAATTTGTAATCGAACGTGGCCGGGAATCTTCTGTTTCCATCGCCGCTGCATCGGCATCGACGGTTTCCAACGTTTCCAAGGCTTCATCAGCAGTGTCGGAAATATCCCATAATGCACCACCGCCGGTTTTCGGACGGATGGCTGAACCGGATGTTCCGGCGCCGGTTGTAGCGGCGCGTTCTTCGCTTCCCTGTTTTCCCCTGTGTATCGTCGTATCCAAACTGCGTACGGTTTGTATCCGTTCACGTTTTAAAACGGTAGCCAATCCGTCTTGCCGGATGTCGTCCGCATGTCCGACGATCAAGGAAATAAGACGCGTCAAATCGTTTGCATCAATGGTGGGAAGCAATGTAATATTGCGTATCCCGGTTTTCCCGAATTCCTGCGAAATACGTTGAAAAACGCTGGAACCCGGTTCCAGCGGTATATCGGCATACCAAATTTGACCGTCGTAGAAGTCAAGCGATAAAGCCTGAACTCCCTGCATGACGCGCTCGATGAGTGGCATGCGTTCCTCGACGGCTGTTTTGAAAACCGCGTGATCGGTCCGGTACATCCGGCTGGTATGATAGATCACGCAAAACGCCTTTACCGCATCAATAACGTCGGAAATCGTTACCGACGAACGCATCCGTTTGGCTCCACCATCAAGCATTGATAAGTTCCTTAGTCAATGAAACAGAGACGGAACTATAAATGATCCGTCCGTAAAAAGCAATCAGAAAACATTAATCTTTGGCACGCGTCACCACGCTCTTTTTTATTCAACTGCCAGCAACTTTGTCCAGTCGTTGATTTCCACTCGAAGTAGACCGTCATCGCTGGACAGACGACGTGTTCCGGCATGGAGCGTCAGGATCAGTCTGTCTCCTGCGCGGGCCTGTGGCGGCAACGCCGTATTCAGGGTCAGTACGTTTCCGGCCCGTGGTTCACCGGCGGAAAAGCGGTCTGGGATTTCCCGGCTGAACCATGATGTGCGTTGGGCAAACGCATAGCCATCGTCGGCGCGTACGACGATCCGCACGCGCAGATCGCTGGGAACACGATCGGAAAACCTCCAGGAAGTGCGCACCCGTGTTTGTGCGCCGCGAACATCGCCATAAGGTTCGATGGTCAACCCCATCAACTCAATTCTTTCCCCCATAAACCGTACGCCCAGTTCAAGCGAGGGTTGCAGCGCAGCCAATCTTTCGGACGCGTATGTGATCACGCCGTCCGGCCCGCGAAACGGTGTTTCGCCTAGTTCATGCTCGAT
>PWZG01000534.1 GCA_003567575.1 PVC group bacterium
AGCTCAGTTGGTAGAGCAGCTGATTTGTAATCAGCAGGTCGTCGGTTCGAACCCGACAGCCGGCTCCAGGGAAAAGCCCTGAAAACAGGCGTTATCCGTTGTTTTTGCAGGGTATTGCAAGTGCCGCCGCCGCGACGCCTTTCCCCATTGTTTTTCTCTACGAATCATTGTCGACAAATGATTTTGTCGTATTACGGTCTTCTCAACCAGGCAGAGCGTGCAGAAATGACATTGAACGATTACTCGCGGTCTGATATGATGTCTCTGAAAGCAACCGACCCGCCTTCGCCGAGCCTACGGCGTGGCTTGGCGAAGCGAAGGTTACCCTTGAAGCGTTCGACCTGCACGCCTGACTTCAAGCGTCTCGCTCAGGCAGGCGACCGCAGGCAGGGCGAAGCAATGGATGCTCTTGACGGGGTTTCGACGGAATGACAGCATGGCGTTTGACTACGAGACATTGGAGTGGTTGCGGCAGACCCATCCGGCCTGGCGACTGCTGAGGGCGCAGCATGCGCCTTTGGTGGCGGCATTTCTGCGCCGGGTATTTGTCGAGCCGAATGTGCGCAATTTGTCGCAGGCCGATCTTGTGGAGGCATTGGAGGACGAGCTGTTCGCCTTGCGCGAGCAGCTCGGGACCGATGCCTTTCCCGGCAACGCGCTGGGATATCTCAATGACTGGGCCGAGAATGACAAGGGCTGGCTGCGGAAGTTCTATCCGGATGACACGGATGAACCGCATTTCGATCTGACACCCGCGACGGAAAAGGCGCTGGCCTGGCTGGAGGGACTGACCGCGCGATCATTTGTCGGCACCGAGTCGCGCCTGTTGACGCTGTTCGAGCTGCTGCGACAGATGCACGAAGGCAGCGAAACCGATCCCGCGGCGAGAATCGCCGAACTGCAGAAACGGCGTGATGAGCTCGATCAGGAAATCGCCCGCATTCTTGCAGGGGATCTGCCGTTATTGGATGATACGGCATTGAAGGATCGTTTTCAGCAGTTTTTGCAACTGGCGAGGGAGTTGCTGGCGGACTTTCGCGAGGTGGAAACCAATTTTCGAATGCTCGACCGGCGGGTACGCGAGCGCATCGCACAATGGGAGGGCGGCAAGGGCGCTCTTCTGGAAGAAATCATGGGCGAGCGCGATGCGATTGCCGACTCCGATCAGGGCAAAAGTTTTCGCGCCTTCTGGGATTTTCTGATGTCACAATCCCGCCAGGAGGAGTTCAGTCGTTTATTGGAGCAGATCCTCGCCCTGCCCCCGATCGCCGACATGCATCCGGATGCCCGCCTGCAACGGGTACATTACGACTGGCTGGAAGCCGGCGAGCACACGCAACGCACGGTAGCCCGGCTCTCCGAACAGTTGCGCCGCTTTCTTGACGATCAGGCCTGGCTGGAAAACCGGCGCATCATGGATATCCTGCGCAACATCGAGAGCCATGCGCTGGCCTTGCGCGAACAAGCGCCTTCGGGACCGTTCATGCCGCTGGACGAAACGTCCGCGACGATCGACTTGCCGATGGAACGTCCTCTCTACAAGCCGCCGTTTAAACCGTTGATCGAGGCGCTGGCGCTTGAAGACGGGGATACAGCGGTGGACATCGGGGCGCTCTACGCGCAAGTGGTGGTTGACCGGGAGGCGTTAAAACGGAATATCCGCCAGGCGCTTCAAGAGAGCAGTCAGGTCACACTGGGCGAAGTGGTGATGCACAATCCCCTGCGTCACGGACTGGCGGAACTGCTGACGTACCTGCAACTGGCCGGCGAATGGCCTAAAACAGCGGTGGACGATGACGCGCCGGAACAGATAAGCTGGGATTCGGAAACCGGCGTGACGCGTCGCGCAACGCTGCCGCGCATAATATTGTTGAGGAGTTGATCATGAATGCTGTTAACCCTGAATCCGTCGCGGCGCTCAAGCCGCCCGACGAGCTTTCGTCCGCTGTGGTGCCGCTGCTCAAGGGCGTGGTGTACCAGGAGGAAAGCCCGGCGGTCTGGGCGGCGCTGCTGAACCAACAGGCGGGAGTACGCGATTACGTCGCCGTGCTGGGACTGGAACTGATGTTGGACGAGGCGGAAGGCTATGCGTTCCTGCGATCCCGGCCCGGAAATGATGACGACAGCGCGACAGCCACCCCGCGCCTGGTGACCCGACGCCAACTCTCCTACGCGGTAAGCCTTTTGCTGGCGCTGCTGCGCAAGAAGCTGGCCGAATTCGACGCCGGCGGCGGCGATACGCGCCTGATCCTTTCGCGTGATCAAGTGGTGGACCTCGTCCGCATCTTTCTGCCGGCGGGAAGCAACGAGGTCAAGCTGATCGACCAGATCGACGCCACCTTGAACAAGATTGCCGAGCTGGGGTTTGTCCGTCGCCTGCGCGGTCAGCAACAGATGATCGAAGTGCGCCGCATTATCAAGGCCTTTGTCGATGCGCAATGGCTTGCCGATTTTGACGACCGGTTGGCGGAATACCGCCGGCAAATCGATCAACCGCCGGAGGCGACGGATGGCTAAAACCTTTGAACTCGAATTCATGGCCGACGACCGGCTGGCCGGTTTCCGCTTGCAACGGCTGGAGGTTTTCAACTGGGGCACGTTCGACAGCCATGTCTGGACGCTGCAACTGGACGGCAAGAACTGTCTTCTTACGGGCGAAATCGGCACCGGCAAATCGACGCTGGTAGATGCCGTGACCACCCTGCTGGTGCCAAGCTACCGTGTGGCCTACAACAAGGCGGCGGGGGCGGACAGCCGCGAACGTTCGCTGCGTTCCTATGTGCTGGGGTACTACAAATCCGAACGGCAGGAAACTCTGGGCAGTGTCAAGCCCGTCGCCCTGCGCGACTTCAACAGCTATTCGGTGATCCTGGGCGTCTTTCACAATGCCGGCTACGATAAGACGGTAACCCTGGCGCAGGTTTTCTGGATGAAAGACGCCGGCGCACAACCCGCCCGCCTGTATACCGCCTGCGAGCGCGAGCTTTCAATCGCCACGGACTTTTCCGGTTTCGGACGCGAGATGACCGGACTGCGCAAGCGGTTGCGCGGCAACGGCGTCGAGTTATTCGACAGTTTCCCGCCCTACGGCGCCTGGTTCCGACGCCGCCTCGGTATCGACAATGAGCAGGCATTGGATCTCTTTCATCAGACCGTTTCGCTCAAATCGGTCGGGAATCTTACCGACTTCGTGCGCAGCCACATGCTCGAACCCTTTGATGTCGGCCCGCGCATCGCGGCCCTGATCGGCCATTTCGACGATCTCAACCGCGCGCACGAGGCGGTGCTGAAGGCCAAACGGCAGGTCGAGATGCTCGACCCGCTGGTGGCCGACTGCGAGCGCTACCGTGAACTGGACCGGGCGGCGGCGGATCTCCGCGCCTGCCGCGAGGCCCTGCGCCCCTGGTTCGCCACCTTGAAGCGCAATCTATTGGAAAAACGCCTCGTCGCGCTGAATGACGACCTGAACCGGCACCTGACCGCCATCGATCGCCTGGAACAACAGCGGCAGAATCAACAGGCGCAGGAACGCGAACTGCGCCGCTCGATTGCCGAGAATGGCGGGGACCGTATCGAAAGCATCGAGGCCGAAATCCGGCAGCGGCAGGACGAAAAGGAACGCCGTCGGCAAAAAGCCGACCGCTACGAGGAACTGGTCAGGCAATTGGGGCAGACGCCGGCGGAAAGCGAGGAAGCCTTTCTGCGCCAGCGCGCCGAAATCACAACCTGGCGCGAGGCGGCGGAAGACACCGAAGCGAAAATCCAGAATGACCGGACCCAGGCAGAGGTCGAATTTGCGCAAGGTCGCCGGGAACACGAGCAGTTGCAACAAGAGATCAAGGGACTCAAGGCACGGGTCAGCAATATCGACCAGGCGCAGATCGAAATGCGACGGACACTTTGTCAGGCGCTGGCGTTGCCCGAGGACGAGATGCCGTTTGCCGGCGAGCTGCTGCAGGTTCGCGAGGATGAGCGCGATTGGGAAGGCGCGATTGAACGATTGCTACACGGGTTCGGCTTATCGCTGCTGGTACCCGACGCGCATTACGCCAAGGTAGCGGCGTGGGTCGACCGCACGCATCTGCGTGGGCGGCTGGTCTACTTTCGGGTGCGGGATGGTGTCGGCGGCAAACCGCCGGCGCTGCATGGCGACTCGTTGGTGCGCAAGCTGCAACTTAAACCCGATACCCCGTTCTATGACTGGATCGAGCGGGAGGTGGCGCACCGGTTCGACATCGCCTGCTGTACGTCGCAGGAACAATTCCGCCGCGAGACGCGGGCGATCACCCCCGCCGGCCAAATCAAGGCGCCCGGCGAACGCCACGAAAAGGATGATCGCCACCGGATCGATGACCGGCGCCGCTACGTCCTGGGCTGGAGCAATGTCTCAAAAATTGCCGCGCTGGAAAAAGAAGCCGCTCAACAAGAAGCCAGACTGGCTGGCCTTGCCGGAAAAATCGGCGCGTTGCAGCAGGAACAATCCGCTCTCAAAGACCGGCTCTCGATCCTTTCAAAGCTGGGCGAATACCCTGATTTCCGCGACCTCGACTGGAAGCCGGTGGCGCTTGCCATTGCCCGGCTTGAGACCGAGCGGCGGGAATTGGAAGCCGCCTCCGACCTGCTCAAGACCCTGACGGCCCAATTAAGCGCCATTGAAAAGGATTTGCGGGGTACTGAGGATCAACTCAAGGAACGCAACGATAAACGCGCCCGGACCGAACAGAAGATCAGCGACGCGACCGATCTGCACCGGCAGGCGGAAGCCTTGCTGGCCGACACCGACGAAGCGACACTCCAGCGTTTTGCTCCGCTGCAAGCCATGCGCGCGGATGCGCTGGGCGAAGCGGCGCTCACCGTGGAATCCTGCGATAACCGGGAGCGCGAGATGCGCGACTGGCTGCAGGCTCGGATCGATACGGAAGACAAGCGGCTCGCGAGGGCAAGCGAGAAAATCATCCGGGCAATGACCGAATACAAGCAGACCTGGGTGTTGGAAACCCGCGAGGTGGATGTCCATATTGACGCCGGCCCCGAGTTCAAGACCATGCTGGACAAGCTCCGGGCCGATGATCTGCCGCGCTTTGAAACCCGGTTCAAGGAACTGCTCAACGAAAATACCATTCGCGAAGTGGCAAACTTTCAATCGCAACTGGCGCGCGAACGCGAAACGATCAAGGAGCGCATTGGCCAGATCAACGAATCGCTTACGCAGATCGATTACAACACCGGCCGCTACATTCGCCTTGAAGCCCAGTTGAATCCCGACGCCGATATCCGCGAATTTCAGACCGAGCTGCGCGCCTGTACCGAAGGGGCGCTCACCGGGTCGGAAAACGCACAATATTCGGAAGCAAAGTTCCTGCAAGTCAAACGGATCATCGAACGCTTCCGGGGGCGCGAGGAATACGCCGACATGGACCGGCGCTGGACGGCCACGGTGACGGATGTGCGCAACTGGTTTGTCTTTGCCGCCAGCGAGCGCTGGCGGGAGGACGACACCGAGTACGAACATTATGCCGATTCGGGCGGCAAATCGGGCGGTCAGAAGGAAAAACTGGCCTACACCGTGCTGGCCGCCAGCCTGGCCTACCAGTTCGGGCTGGAATGGGGCGCCGTGCGGTCACGGTCGTTTCGATTCGTGGTGATCGATGAAGCCTTCGGACGCGGGTCCGACGAGTCGGCCCAGTATGGCTTGCATCTTTTCGCGCAGCTCAACCTGCAATTGCTGATCGTCACGCCGCTGCAGAAAATTCACATCATCGAGCCATTCGTGGCCGGCGTAGGCTTTGTCCATAACAAGGAAGGCCGCGACTCGGTGTTGCGCAATCTCAGCATCGAGGAATACCAGGCCGAAAAGCAGAAGGCGCAAGCATGAATTGGACGACGCCGACAGATGTGAAAGCGCAGGTTCTGAAGTTGTGGCAGCGTGGGCTGTTGCTTGCGTCACTGGCGGATGATGAATCGGTGTTCCCAAGACGCCTGACGCTTAAAGGCCCGGACTCGCAGGCGCTGAGCGACCGGTTTCCCGAGGTTCGCGATTGGATCGCCGGCCTGACGGCCGCCGCCGGTCATTACCGGATCGAATGGAAAACGGTCCGGCATCGGGTGCTGGGCGTCAACCGGGTGCCGACCGGCATCCGGATCGATACGCTGGACGATGCGCTCGGGCTGATCGGCAAGCGTAACGCCGCCGAGACGTTTGGCATAATGGTGGCGCAGACCCGCCGACAACAACCGCTTCTGGTCCCGTGGCTGGGCAGGCGTCCATTACGGGCGCTGGCCCTGGCGAAGGACTGGCCGCAACTGCTGGCCATCGTCGCCTGGCTGCAGGCGCATCCGCGCCCGTCCATTTACCTGCGCCAGATCGATCTGCCGGGCGTGCATACCAAGCTGATCGAAAAGCATCGAGCCGTGCTGGCGGATCTGCTCGATCTTGTCTTGCCCGCCAAGGCCGTTGATGCGGCGCATACCGGCTTAAGCGGATTCTGCCGGCGGTACGGATTTCTCGACAAGCCGTTGCGTGTACGCCTGCGCATTCTCGATCCCGCGATACGATTGTTGAACGGGAGC
>PWZG01000427.1 GCA_003567575.1 PVC group bacterium
AGCAACTGGACCGGATTGACCAGCCGCCGGAACGGCGGCGCGGCGCGCCCGTCGATGCGTTCGCGCAAAAGATCGAATGCCTGCGCGCCGGCCATGTCGTTTTTGGCATTGACGGAAGTCAGCGGCACTTCGCCAAAGGTCGCCAGGATCGTTGTTCCGCCGCCGATGACCGCCACGTCATCCGGAACATGACGCCCCATCTCGTGCAGCAACCGAATCGACAGGGAGGCCAAAGGATCGCCGCCGATTAAGCCGTCAAATTGGTCGCGATGCGCTTCGAAAAAGGCGCGTAACGGATCCTCAAGCATCTCGACGTCCTCGAATTCGTGTTCCGGCGACCCCGGCAGGCGCATTTCGACCGGCGGCGGCGCGCCGGCCCGCGCCAGTTCGTCGCGAAAGGCCGCCTCGCGAATGGCCGTGACCCGCGCCATGCGCCCAACCGGATCCATATTCGCCAGGCAAATCCGACACCGGCCCAGTTCGAGCAAATGTTGCGCTTGCCTGCGACCCACCCGGTCGCAATCCACGCTGATATCGTCCGTTTCGAAATCGAGCACGTTGGCGCCCTCGAAGGTGACCACCGGAAAGCCGGCGTCGACCAGCCGCCGCAATTCCGTGTGGGGTTCCGGATCGACCGGATAGATGGCTAGTCCGTCAATGCCGCGATCGAGAAGCCGTCGGATGACCCGGTCTTCGGAGGCCGCGTCATTGGTGGTTACGCTCAACGTGACCGTATAATCGGCCGTTGCCGCCGCCGCGACAAGACCATCCGCGCGGCTATGCCGCGACATGGCCATAAACCCCGGCGAGATCAGTCCGATCACCTGGGTTTTCCCCAATCGCAACCCGCGCGCCGCAAGGTTCGGACGGTATCTCAAAGTCTTGGCGGCATCCCGAATGCGTTGCCGCGTGGCTTCCGAAGCCCAGCAGTTCGGACGGTTGTTCAACACTTCAGACACCGCGACGCGGCTGACGCCCGCGTGTTTGGCAACATCCGCCAGCGTTACCCGCCGAATCGGCTCGGAGCGCGTCGATTTAATCTTCATGTCCTTTGCCATACCCGGCAACATACCAAACCGGCGTTCGCATCGTCAAGCATAAAGAATCGATTCTTGTTTTACCGTGAAACAGTGATGTTGAAGGGGTTGAATGAATCCAACCGAATTTTGCGGTAATAGCGGTCTTTCGTTATTGAAGGCATTACAACATACTGCGGCGCAAATAGATAGAACTATTTGCGGTTTTTCAAAAAAAAAAGGGTTGAAAGCCGGCACTTGCCGTGCGATACTGCGACTGTATTCGGTGCTCGATAGTGCTCGATAGGGTACCGAACAATTGACCGAACAATTGGTCGAGTGTGCAGGCTAAGATGTCATGCGCACCCGTGGTCGGGACACAGGGCATTTTGCAAGAGCCTCGGGTCATCAACGTTTGTTGAAATAGCATTGATTTACCGGCAAACCGGTAAGTGCCGTGGATGACCGGAATGCTTTTATCGAACAGTCATCCGGATGCAATCAAGGGAGAACGCTAATGAAAGGAGAAACGATGGATGGTAGAAAAGCGAACGTCGGTTTCGGTTTCATGCTGGCATGCGGCCTTTTGCTGATGGGAAACATGGCTCGGGCCGGGCAACCTGTTTTGGAGTTCAGCGGTAACGGCAGCTATGTCGACCTTGGTAGGCCGGAGGTGTTGCATATGGCGGAGGATGCACCGTTTACCATCGAAGGCTGGATGAAGCTCAACAGTACGAGTACCAGGGATATGCTCTACAGCCGGCGCGAAAGCCGTGGCAGCGGGAGTTTTACCTACATGTTCGGATTTATCGACGCAATAAGATGGCGGCCTATATCGGACACGGCGGTTCTCCCAACACGCTCTGGCGCGATGTCGATCTAGATCCGGCTCTGGAAACCGGTCGCTGGTATCATCTGGCGTTCAGTTTTGACGGAGAAACGTTGACGTTCTATCTTGACGGCGTACCGGTCGGCAGCCACGCATTCCGGTATTCCGACCATCCCGACTACCAGGTGATGATCGGCGGTTATGACAATGGTGCGGATGTTGACGGCTTCAAAAGCGACGTGCGCGTCTGGGACCATGCACGGACGGCGATTCAAATCCGCGATTTCCGGCAGCGCCGTCTGACCGGCGCGGAAGCGGGGTTGCTTGGATACTGGCCGTTGAACGAGAATGATGGCGCGACAGTCTATGACGTCACCTCCAACGCCAGCACCGGCATGATCGTGAATGCCTCTTGGACTTTTGATTCCGAGCTGTCGCTGAATTATCATGCACTGTTTCTTGACCGACAGACGGGCAGTCCGTTGTTCACCAATACGAACGATGTCGACGTGTTGCTGCCGACGCAACTTGACGGCTATGATCGCTATCAGTTTACTGAAACCGCCGTGGCACCGGCCGAATGGCAGGTGCTCGATTCCGGCAATCCTCCGACGAACATGGTCTTTACAACACCCGTTCCTGAAGGCGGGGTTACTTTGTATGCCTGGTTCCGGGACAGCGGCGAAACGCTGGCACCGATCTCGTTCCCCGAGACTATCGAGTTTTTGCGGGACAGCGTGGACGTCGAGGCCGTAGCATCGGCGCAGGTGACGACCCATGCCTGGGGTGCGGGAATGCCGGCCGTGATTCGGGCGTTTGATTTGCGTCCTCAAGTTCCGCCGCAGCATGAACCGTATCTCGGCACGGATTCCAGTGCAACCATCGGTTTGCATTCGCTGACGGTTTCCTGTCCGGAAGACGAAACCCCGGAACGCGACGATATCGTCACCCTCTCGACGCCCGGTGATTACACCGTGACCTTCACGGCGACGGACCGGGCCGGCAACCGGGATGCTATCGAGATTGAAACCACGGTGGGAAACATGGTCGCGCATGTGCTCGGCAAACGCCTGACCGAGGATTGGAGCGGGCCGGTCAATACCCGTTCCTGGCCCGAGGCATATGTCGCCCGCGGCCCCCACCTGCCGTTGCCACCGAAGTCGGATTGGATTGTGGGGTGGCCTCAGCAGTGGTTGGTCGACTATGTCGGCGGGGAATTTCTTCGTGTGAACTTACCCATGAATACTCCGGGAGAGGGTCATTTTGATCAACACCAGACGCTCTTCGGCTATATCGAGGGGTCGGGGTCGAAGGACGTGGATATGCGGGTCGATTTCAGGACGCATAGTTCCTCCGGCTCCCATAATCCCGGTCTGGTCGCGCGCTTTCATCCCAACGATCCCGGCGTGGAAGACAATACCCGTCGCGGTTACAGACTTTACATGCAGCAAACGGGCCCGGTGGAAATTGCGCGTATCGTCGACGGATCCATCACGACGCTGGCCAGTCAGTCAGACGTTGTGGTAAAGGCCGTCTGGATGACGGCGCGTTTGCTGGTGGAACGGGCGCCCAATAGGCAAACCCGGCTGCGCGCGAAAGTATGGGAAGTCGCCAATCCCGAGCCGGAAACATGGACGCTGGATGTGTTGGACGATACGCCCGAATTGCAAACCCCCGGTTTGCTGGGTATCTTCGGTCATACCAGCTCAAACCGCAGGTTCGATTTTGGGGAATTCGAAGCGATCCGCATCATTTACGGATCCTTGATCAAGATGCGTTGAAGCCGGAAGTTGACGATGGCGTTTGTTCCGATGGGGTTCACGAGGCAGTTAACGATGAAAGGGAACCGGGAGCGTGAGACATTGCCACTGCTTGACCATGTTCATGCGTTGCTGTCCCTCCCCCGGAACGAGAGCATGGAGAAGGTGGTCGGCGATTGGAAACGGTTTGTGGCCAGAAAGGCGGGGATCGAGTGGCAAAAAGGTTTCTTCGACCACCGCCTCCGCCACGATGAGTCGTTTGAAGAAAAGGCGCATTACATCCGCGAGAACCCGGTGCGGGCCGAATTGGTCGCGACACCGGACGAATGGCCCTGAGTCTGGTCGTTCGACGGTAGGGACGGTTCTCCGAACCGTCCGGGCTCCGAACCAGGTAGGGACGCACCTCCGGGGCGTCCTCCGGTTGTGCCGAATGAATCTGCGCCAGGTGCCGATCCAGCCCTCGCCGCAAGGCAACCGAATCCGGCTGATTGCAGCCTATCCCATGCCCGTTGGAGGTTGATGCCCCTCATACACAGCGACCGCCGCGGGCGACGTGCGATATTTTGTCTGTCACTACGTCCGGATGGAAAAATAGCGGGGCGGGATCGCAAACACCGTACTCGACCACGTACTCGACCACGCCGATCTCTCAACGTTGAACAATGACGTTACAGACTAGAGCAAAGGGGATACCCAGTAAGATTGGTTTTACCGTTCCGGAACAACCAATTCTCCAGGCTGGAGAGTTTGTTCCGGGCAGTCCAGCAGCGGCAGGGTACGCCAATCCGTTTCATAAAGTTCGATATCGCCGCCGGTAGAATTCAAATGCAGGTTCAGTCGCAGTTCCCCGCCCTCGTCGAGATGCAGTCGGCTTTCCTCCCGGCGGCAGGCAATCCGCGCGCGGTCAGGTTCGGGGAAATCCAGAGGGGTCATTTCAACCAGGCAGCCAAACCATTCGACCGAGCCGGGAAAAACATATTCGGTCATATCGGCCTCGGTACGGTGGAAGCGGCCCTGGCTGAGCGAGTCGCGCCGGATGGGGTTCAGCGTGACCGGCTGGACATCCGTGCCATCGACCAGGAATGGGTCGATCGTGACGCGCTGGCCGTAAGCGGTCAGGTTCAGCCGATGCGCCTTGGCGGTGACAGCCCAGTCGGCGGTCAATCCAATGCCGTAATCGCCGAACGCATCGTGCATATCGCCATCCGCGGCGAATTTCTGGGTGCGCAGGAAGGGATTGGGGCGTCGGCTGAACAGGCAAAGAGCGCGGTTATCGCGTTGGCTGACATAACCGTTGGCGATAGTGTAGGCGCCCGGCATAAAAACAACGTCGCGCGCGTCAGCGCCGTCGCCGGCGGCTGCCATGCAATGAATCTGCTGCCAGAAGACATTGCCGCCGGTCATCGAGCCCAGCGCCGACCGCTCGTTCTGCCAGCTCCGGTAGCGGAACCGCAGGGAGGTCGCGCGGCCTTCGACCCGATAGGGGAATCGGCGGTTGCGGTAAGCATCGACCACCGTTTGCGGCGGACGGTAAACGCCGGACTTGGATGCGGCGGCAGGATCAACCGCGCCCGCTTCGATGCAGCGGCCTTCCCGCGGACCGCCGGCGAGGAACCGCCGATAATCGCGCGAACAGCCGCAGACAGTCAGTTTCAGCCGCGGATGCGTGGTCGCATGCTGGATCACCGATACATGATCGAGCACGCGCGTGACCTGTTAACGCATCGCAGGATCCGGCGCCAGCTCGCGGATGCGCTGCAAGGCTTCGAAATCGACCGTGAAATAGTCGCTGACGAATTCATCGATACCGGTATAAGCGACATGACTCAGCCAGCGTTTCCACTGCGCCACCCCGGTACGGGTCAGCCGCGCATCCGAAAAATGGCGGCCGCCCAGCAGAAAAGCCTGGATATACAGCAGAAAGATGTTGGTATAGCTTTTGGAATCACGATGCAGATCGAAGATCTCCTCGTTCCAGCGGCGTTCGACGGCGGTCAGCGCCAGACGCAGTGCCCGGTCGAGCCGGTCGGTCAGCGCCGGCGGCAGGCTGCTGCCTTGTGGTGCGCTCAGCTCAATCAGCGTCGGCAGCATGAACAGCGCCATGTTATAATCACCGCTGCCGCCGCCGAAAATCTTCGGAAATTGCCCGTAGGCAGGGGATGATTCGTCTTGAACCTGTTCATCGAGCACCTTGGCGAGCAGAGCGTGGGCGTTGGCGCCGGATGCGGCTTCGCCCGTTTGAAGCGCCTGATGAATTTGGTGTAACGATTCATTGATGACGTTCATAATAAGTAGCCCTGTTTTGTGTGTCGGGTGTCGGGTGTCAGTGTCAGTGTCAGTGTCGGGTGTCGGCCTCGATGTCGATGAAGTGCCCTATGATTCCTTGCGGCCCGCAATACTCGGGAACCTTGCCGCTGTTGCGGCCGATGTCGTACAGGTAGAGCAGCCGGTTGGCCGTCACCTGGATCATGGAGTTATTAAAGGAACTCTGCTCCTCGGGCTTGTTGTCTTCCAGGAATCGGTGGGTCACCGGCCAATGATCGCCGTTGTTGAAGCTAAAGGAAAGCGTCGCGTCAGGGCGGCCTGAACAAAGCGCCAGCGTACCGTCCGGCAGGGTCAGTACGGTCGGCAGGATGCCATGCACGGCGAGCGGGCGGGCCGGCCAGGTTTCGTAATAGCAGCCGGGACGCCGGTCCGCGCGGGGCGCCCAGGTGCGGCCGTTATCGGACGAACAGGTCGCGTACAGGGGATGGAAACTGCCCAGCCGCATCACCAGGAACAGGTCGCCATTGGCCAACCGCGTGCAAGACGGTTCACACAATCCGTCGAGCCGATGTCGCCGTGGATATTCGTGCTCAGCACCAGCCGTCCACCCGGCAGGCGCGACAGGCGCGGGTGAATCCGGCACCAGCCCTCGTCCCGCGCCGGATCGAAGGCCAGCACCGTGAAAGG
>PWZG01000548.1 GCA_003567575.1 PVC group bacterium
ATCGACCACTGATCGAGACCCGTCATGAACGGTGCCGGGTCTGTTATACCTGCGTCCGCGAATGTCCGGCCAAAGCCATCCGGATATTCGAGGGGCAGGCCGACATCGTGGTCGAGCGCTGCATCGGATGCGGCAACTGCGTTCGCGTGTGCAGTCAAAAAGCCAAGCAACCGGTGACTGCCTTGCCGGAAACGCGGGGATTACTTCGTTCCGGGCAGCCGGTGGCCGCCTGTCTGGCGCCGAGTTATCCGGCCGAATTCGACGGTATCCCTGCCGGGACACTGGTTGGAATGCTGCGGAAGTCCGGCTTTGCTCGCGTCCATGAAACGGCTTTCGGCGCCGATCTGGTGGCGAGGGAATACCGGCGTTTGCTTGACAAAAAACAGAACATCCGATTCGTCGCCACCACCTGCCCGGCCATCGTGTCGTTTGTGGAAAGCTATCATCCCGAGCAGACCGATTTCCTGGCGCCGATCGTCTCGCCAATGATCGCACAGGCACGTGTAGTCAAACAGTTGTACGGCAACGACACACGCATCGTATTCATCGGCCCCTGCGTCGCCAAAAAAGGCGAAGCGGCAATCGGCGACAACCGTAAAGATGTCGATACGGTTTTGACATTCGCCGAATTGCGGGATCTGTTCGAGCAGGAAGGGGTTACACCCGACACCGTTCACACCTCCGATTTCGATCCGCCGCATGCCGGTCCCGGCACGCTTTTCCCCGTCAGTCGCGGCATGCTGCAAGCCGCCGGCATTCCGGAGAATTTGATGGATGGCAGAGTGGTTGCGGCCGACGGCCGGATGCATTTCTCCGAAGCCATCAAGGAGTTTTACCATGGCCACCTTGATGCCGACCTGCTGGAGGTGCTTTGCTGCCAAGGCTGCATCATGGGCGCCGGCATGACAACCAACCAGCCCATGTTTCACCGGCGCTCGCTGGTCAGCCGGGCTGCGCGCCGCCGCCAATCCTCATTCGACCAGGCCGCCTGGCAACGTCACATGAAGCAATTCGATAATCTTGACCTCACCCGCGTATTCCATCCCGACGACCAGCGCATGGCAACGCCGGCGCAACAGGAATTGTCCGGCATCATGGCACGCATGGGCAAGATCTCGCCGAATGACGAATTGAATTGCGGCGCCTGCGGCTACGAAACCTGTCGCGAACATGCCGTCGCCATCTACAAGGGACTGGCCGAAAACGAGATGTGTCTGCCATACACGATCGAGCAACTGAAATCCACCGTCAACCAATTGAACGCTTCCAACGAAAAACTGGCGCGCACCCAGGAAGCGCTGATGCAATCCGAGAAACTGGCCAGCATGGGCCAGTTGGCCGCCGGCATCGCGCATGAGCTGAACAATCCGCTGGGCGTTGTATTAATGTATTCACACTTGATGATCGACGGCGTCGAAAAAGATTCGCCACTGCACGGCGACGCCGCCATGATCGCCGAACAGGCCGACCGCTGCAAAAAAATCGTCGGTGGACTGCTGCATTTCGCCCGTCAGAACAAGGTTTTTATTAAAACCGCCGACCTGCGACAATTAATCATGCGGGCACTGCAAGTCAGTTCCGTTCCCGGCAACATCGCCGTCGCGCTGCGCAACGACAGCGATGATCTGCGCGCCGACGTCGATCCCGACCAGATCCTGCAGGTCTTGACCAACATGATCAGCAACGCGGTTGCCGCCATGCCGGATGGCGGTACTTTAACCCTGTGTACCCGCGGCGATACCGACCAGATTACGCTTGAGATTACCGATACGGGCATAGGTATTGCACGCGAAAACCTGACCAAAATATTCGAACCGTTTTTTACCACCCAACAGATCGGGAAAGGCACCGGTCTTGGTCTGGCGGTAAGCTACGGCATAATCAAAATGCATCGCGGCCAGATCGACGTCGAATCCAACGCCGATTCCGCGCGGGGTCCCACCGGAACCACTTTCCGGATCAGCCTTCCACGAACCGCATCCCAGAATAACACCAACAACCCTAAGGAGTCCATATCATGGCCAATCTGTTGATCGTTGACGACGACATCGATTACCTGACACAACAAAAACGGCGGCTCGAATCGGCCGGACACCGGGTAATGCTCGCTGAATCGGTTGAGGATGCCGTGAACATCCTGCGCCAAACGCCGCCGGATCTGATGATCGCCGATCTGATGATGGAACAGATGGACAGCGGATTCACGCTGTGCCATCGCGCCAAGTCGTTGCATCCGAAACTGCCGGTCATCATGATTACCGCCGTCACCCGCGAAACCGGAATGGTTTTCGAAACCGCCGCTCCCGGTCAATCCTCCTGGCTCAAAGCGGATGCGCTACTGGCCAAACCGGTCCGGCCCGAACAACTGCTGCGCGAGGTCGACCGTCTGCTGAAATGAATGCGTTATGGAAATCCTGAACGTATTGGTCGTAGATGACGAGCAGGGCATGCGCATGGGCGTCGAACGCGCATTGCAAAATTTTGTCGTGCCGTTACCGGATATCGAAACCGAAATCGGTTTTCGAACACAATCCGCCCCGGACGGCGCGACGGCAAGACGCATGCTGAACGAGACGAATTTCGATTTGCTGTTGCTCGACCACAAACTACCGGACATGACCGGCCTGGATATACTGAACGAACTTGATCCCGAGCGACATGCCGGCGTGTTGAGCATTATGATCACCGCGTATGCATCGCTGGACACAGCGGTCACCGCCATTAAGCACGGGGCATACGATTTTCTCGCCAAACCGTTTACCCCGGCGGAACTGCGAGAAGCGACAGCCAAAGGCGCGCGCACCATCATCATGGCCCGTAAGGCGCGCGAACTGGCACGTGAACGACGCCGGGTACGTTTCGAGTTTATCCGCGTTCTGGCCCATGAACTGCAATCGCCCCTCGGCGCCGTGCATGGCTACCTTGAACTATTACGCGACGGCGTCATGACCGAAGAACCGGAAACGGCGTACGACATGATCGTCCGTTCGCTGATACGTACCGAACAAATGAGTAAACTGATTGGCGATCTGCTCGACATGACCCGTATTGAATCCGGACACATGCAACGAACTATGGAGACAGTCGATTTACGAGCCGTTGCCAAGGCTGCGCTGGAAAACGTGGCCACCGACGCCGCCCAACGCAATATCAGCCTGCCGCCGATCACGGCCGCGGGATCGGCATGCATCATGGCGGTCCACACCGAAATGGTGATGCTGCTCAACAACCTGATTTCCAATGCCGTAAAATACAACCGCGACGGCGGCAGCGTCACCGTTAAAATTACGGATACAGACGACCGGATACGTATCGATGTCCAGGATACCGGCATCGGGATGACGCCGGAGGAAACCTTGCGGTTGTTCCATGAATTCAGCCGCATCCGCAACGCGAAAACCCGCCACATTCTCGGCAGCGGACTGGGATTGTCGATCGTCAAAAAAATCGCCGAACTTTATGACGGCGACGTGCATGCCGTCAGCGCAGCAGACCAAGGCAGCACATTTACCGTGCTTCTGCGCAAGGCACCGGCAAAAATTTGACTGACAATCGACGGCGTCAAGCAACCTTTTGGGTTCGTTCCCAGCGCAAAAAAAAGAATATCAGCGCCACGGCAAGGACGAAGACGGCGATGGCAGCGCCGATTTCGGCGCCCTGCGCCGGCAGACGATTCCCGAGGATGAACAGTTCATCGGCTATAATGGCATATCGTTTAAACGGCCACAAACTCCACAACGAACCGCACATCAGGCCAATCATGGCAGACATGGTTGCGTCGAAACGGCGCCGCAAACACGCGTTCACCACCCGTACCAACACCAGCAGCCCGAACATACCGCCCACCATAAATATGACAATTAACACCAGGTCACGTTCATCGACCGCGCGCAACAGATCGAAATACACCCCCATCAAAAGCAAAATGAACGAACCGCTCACCCCGGGCAGGATCATGGCGGCAATCGCCAGCGCGGCGCCCGCGAAAATATGAGCGGCAGTCCCGAACTCCGGCATCCGAAGCGTTACGGCCGACGTTGACGTCCCGTCCGATTCCGGCTCCGGGGCATGCATGTTTACCGCTTGTTGTCCGGTCTGCATGGCGACTTGTTGTGTCGCTCGTTCCATCGCCCGTTCATTATCAACACTCAAAGGCAACGCCACCGCCAGCACGACCGCTGTCAGCCAAACGCCAAGCTCCACAATCCCGAAACGGCGTACCATACGATACGGAAATATTATCGAGGCCATAATCAAGCCGAAGAAGAAAGCATAGGTCAGCGTCAGATGTTGATGCAATAAATACGTCATCAATCGCGACAACGAAAACACGGCGGCCACGGCGCCGAAACCCAGGAGGGCAAGAAAAACGGCATCCACGCGCTGCAACGTTTGTTGCAAACCGGAACGCCAGCCGGGCCGCAATGTCAGCGCTTGCAACACCGAACGGAATGCCTCCGCATCGATGTTGCCCAAGGCCTTCAGTAAACGCGGATATATTCCAAGTACCAGAGCCAGTGTTCCGCCGCTGACACCGGGAATAATATTCGCCATCCCAACCAGGTATCCCTGGATCAACCGTTTCGCCATCGTCGCAAACATTCTATATGTACTCCTTAAACGTTCACCAATCCGACCGCCGTCCATGCCGTTGCCGGTAATGGCGTAACATCAGGGCGACAAAACGCCACACCACAAGCATGACATTCGTTTCGCGATGTTTGACACCGTATACCGCTTTTATCGGTACCGCCCCCACTCTGATTCCCCGAACGACGGCATGCAAAAGCACTTCGGATTCGGCCGCAAACCTATTTTCATGCGCCTCGACAAACGGTAATACGTCGCACCGGTAAAGACGGAAACCGCATTGTGTATCGGGAATATACTGTGCCATTGTCACGCTCAGCAACCAACTCAAAAACCGGTTGGCCACACGATGGGAACGCGGCATAAGAGCGGGATAGCGCATCCGGTTACCGATCAACACGGGAATACCCGTCCGCTCATAGGCGTCGATAAAACACGGAATATCGGCCGGATTATGCCGGCCGTTGCCGTCAAGGCATATCACGTAGTCGTAATTCCGGTCGCGTACATGCCGGAATCCTGTATTCAACGCGACGCCCTTGCCCATGTTTTCGGGATGTGTCAATACATAGGCGCCGGCCTGCCGCGCCTGTGCAGCCGTATCATCGGTCGATCCGTCGTCAACCACCACGACATCGCTCACGTATTCGCGAATCTTGCGGACCAGCGGACCGATCGGCTTCCCTTCCTGATAGACCGGCACAAGAATGCACTTGCGTTGCCGCGCCCGTTCAGTCTTTCCGTTGTATTCCTCAGCGCGAATTATTCTGTCTCCGTTCACTGTATCCACGGCACGTTGATCCGATACGCCAAGCTTGTGCGCCCGACCCGGCGTGTCCCCACATTCAGCGCGCATAATCAGACGTCCCCGTCATCGCGAGGCGTACGACGCGCCTGGCGAAAAAGTTTGCCGGCTTGAAACGACGACCGCACAAGCGGACCGGCGGACGCTTCGCGAAACCCGATCTCCCTCGCCCAGCGGGCATAAACGTCGAACATCGCCGGCTCAACAAAACGTTGCACCGGACAATGAGCAGTCGATGGGGCCAGGTATTGACCAATCGTCAACAACTCGCAACCCGCCGCATGTAAATCTTCCATTGCCTGCCTGATTTCATCATCGGTTTCACCCAAGCCCACCATCAGCCCCGATTTAATCCAAACCCGCGGCCTCCAAGCTGCCGCGATACGCAGCACCTGTAATGACCGCTGATAATCAGCTTGCGGACGCACCATTGCCTGTAACCGCCGCACGGTTTCCAGATTATGGTTAAATACGTCCGGCGCGGACGCAAGCACCGTCTCCACGGCAGCCCGGTTCTCTTGAAAATCCGGTACCAGCACCTCGGTCGTCGCCCGCGGTAACACGCGGCGTATGGCTCTGACAACCGCGGCAAAATGACCGGCGCCGCCATCCGCCAGGTCATCCCTCGTTACGCTGGTCAACACGACATGGCGGAGTTTCATGGCGTGCGCCGCCGCCGCAACCCGTTCCGGTTCATCCTGTTCCGGCGCCTGTGGCGTCCCGTCCTGCACGGCACAAAAACGGCAAGCCCGCGTACACACACCCCCGAGAATCATGAAAGTGGCTGTACCCCGTCCGAAACAATCAGTCGCATTCGGGCATGCCGCCCCGCGGCAAACGGTTCGTACATGCTGTTGCCGCAACACCTTTTCCACCGCTGCAATCGTGTCGCCAGCCGGAATCCGCACCCGAATCCAAGGCGGGAACGGTCGCGAAACCGGGACGGATTTTTCTTTGTCGCAATTCAAGGGTAACCTTCGCTTCGCTCGGTTGCTTCAAGAGACATGATATCAGGCCACAAGCGGTCGTTCAATGTCATTTTTTCAAACCTCGCCTGGTTGAGAAGACCTGAATGCGACAAAATCATTCTTCGACAAAATAATGAAAGAAATGTTTGGTTTTCGGGTCTTTTCGACCTCATGGGCCATGATCTTCAACAC
>PWZG01000409.1 GCA_003567575.1 PVC group bacterium
ACGGATTTAGTCCGGTCCGGGACGTTTCGTCAGGATCTTTACTATCGTCTCAACGTTATGCGCCTCGAACTGCCTCCCTTGCGGGATCGGGTAAGGTGTTTTCGGTGGTCGGCTTCTTCTTGTCGTGCATGGTCATGACGGTAGCCATGCGGTGTTCGCGAATAATGTGACGGATCTTGGTCGTATACCGTCCACCCAGAACCATTATTCTGGCACCTCATTCAGAAAATCAAGCTCGTTTTTCTTTCTTTGAATGTTGGCGTTCAGGCTCGCTCTTTGCGCAGCGTGTGGACGATGTGTCGGTTGTAATCGTTGAGTGTCCATCATCGATGGGCCAGTCCCAAAACTGAATCCGTTGCAAGCGCTTTTGATGAAACATGTGACGTTTGTGCATGTTATGACGTAACGCTTATGACCCAATTCATGCTGTTGGTTATTTGCAGGACCCCCCGCATTTCTGTAGTTCTCGCTCTGCTTACTTGACATAGTTCGCCCGATTTGCAACAATAACCCTTGCTGATGAACGGACGTCCATCATGGCGGAACAAAGTTATGGCGAATTCTGATACAGTGAAATCGGTACAGCGGGCGATCGATATTGTCGAGCA
Source organism: PVC group bacterium (assembly GCA_003567575.1). GTDB lineage: Bacteria > Verrucomicrobiota > Kiritimatiellia > CAIKKV01 > PXCX01 > PXCX01. The sequence continues at coordinate 609 of PWZG01000409.1, forward strand.
GGTTGGCCGCGCGGATGATGGATTGCGTTTGGGTGAACTGGCCGCGCGATTGGATCTTAAGAAGACCACGGTGCATAACCTGGTGAAAACGTTGCGTGTACGCGGGTTTATGATCAAGGACGATGCCAATCGCTATCGACTGGGTCCGATGTTTGAGGAGTTGACCCGTCATCGCTATCGACGTGGTGTTTTTCGCCGTGCCGAAACGGCGATGTTGCGTTTGCATACCGGTATTCCTGCCGCAACCCTGACGTTTTCTGAATTGGTTGGCAACGAAATCTGTTGTCGACTGCGTATGGCGCCGGAATTTCCTGGAAACGTGCAGCGTCCGCAATCGCAAACGTTCAGTCCGTTCGGTTCGGCGTCCGGCCTGTGTTTGTACGCATTCAATCCGGATTATCGTGATCTTATGTCGGATACTGAAGCCTTCGACGAGAGTGGCCGGAGGTATTGGGCGAACCGGACGGATTTCGAGCAAGCCGTGGCGGAAACGTCCGGACGGGGTGTGGCGGTGATTACGGGCGGTCGCGTCTGGCGATTGGCTGCGCCTGTCGGCTGCAACCATGTGCTTGGATTGAGCATTGACAAGATGCATGACGACGGGCACCATGAAAAGAGCACGAGTGAAAACGCGTGCGATAGCCGTCGGGATACCGCGGATATGGAGACTCGATTAATGGAAACGGCAGCGGAAATCGCGGCCGAAGAAGGGGCGACGTTCTAGATAGACTCCGTCCGAAAAGGGTTTAGGATCTAGATATAGAGATTCAACAGAGGAGAAGAGATAATGTCTACAGCAACAGTAACGGGCGAAAAAATTCAACGCGAGATGGGGCAGACGGATATGGATCATGATCCGAAGGCGGCAGCGGCGGCGATCAAACGCCAGGCGCTGGCGCTGGGCGCCGACTCCGTCGGTATCGGCAATATCGAACGCTGGAAGAATGCGCCGACGCAAATGGATCCGAAACAGATCATGCCGGAATGTAAAAGTGTGATTGCCATGGCGTTTCGCGTGATGCGCGGCAGTATGCGAGGCATTGAAGAGGGCACCTTTTTCAGTAATTACAGTGCCATGGGTTATGGGGGGATCACCTATCTTTACATGCCGATGACGGTTATCAATCTGTGTAAATACATTGAGGATCGCGGTTATGAGGCATTGCCGATGGGACATCAGAGCGATTGGCGTTCCATAGATGGTACGTATACCGGCGCCGACGGTGGCGGCCGCTTGAAAGCCAATTACAGTCGTCCGGTCGCTCCCGGTCGTGCCGCGCCGGATGTGATGATTCATCTGCGGATTGCCTCGTATCTTTGTGGTTTGGGTGAAATCGGTTACAGCATGATGCTGTTGACCCCGGAATTCGGGCCGCGCAACCGGGTGGGCGTGATTCTGACCGATGTGGAATTGGAACCCGATCCGATTTATGATGGTCCTCAGCTTTGCGATCGTTGCATGGCCTGTGTGCGAGACTGCCCGACGGGCGCCATCAGCCGCGACAAAACCGTAAAGCTTGATCTTGCCGGCAACGAGGTAGAGTTTGCGCAGGTTGATTGCGACGCGTGTAACAGAGGATTCCGTGGCGCTGAAAAGGTTGATTGTGAATTGCCGCCCGAACAGCAGTACATGAGCAAGAACACGAAACCCGCCTGGTGGAGTCCGTTTTATAAAAAACCGAAAAATCTCTACAATACCGGTCAAGCCGTGGGCGGAGCACGTGGTTGCACACGCGCCTGTATGATTCAACTGGAAAAACGCGGCGTATTGCGTAACAAGTTCAAGGACGAATTCCGCCGTCGCAAACCGTGGCGGGTCGACTGGAATACGTCGCCGCAATATCCCACCGACGTGAAAATGCCGAACCAACGCGTTATCGGCGATGGACCGGACTCGAAACGCGGTTTGGAAGACGTCGATTGAGTTATCCATCGAACGCGGTGCGGCAACAATCCCGGTTCCAAAGCGCGGACCGTAAACCATTCGCATGAATTTTGCCATTGGATACCAGCAACCGGAAAACGGTCAGCCGTTCCCGGAGATCGTTGCCGATTACCGGGAACGGATCGAGGAAGTATACTTCCCCTGGGTTGGCGCCGCGTCCGGTCGCGTCGCGCTGGGTACCGGCGGTGGCAATGGCGGTCGCGACTGGCAGGCCCAGGCGATTCTCGAACGGGATCTGGCCGAACTGCGCCGTCAGGGCATCAAGCTTGATTTATTGTTCAACGCCAACTGTTATGGCGCCGCGGCGTTGAGCGAAGCGTTGGGTAACGAGATTGGTTCGATCATAGATCATATCGGCGGCGTCTGCGGTCTTCCGGACGTTGTGACCACCACCTCGCTGACCATTGCCCATGTGGTGAAAACGCATTTCCCGGGCATTGAAACGCGGGCATCGGTCAATATGCGCATCGGCACCATTCAGGCCATGGATTATGCCGGCGCCTGGTTCGACAGTTATTATTTGCAACGTGATCTACAGCGCGATCCGGACTACGTAGGCAAGATGCATGACTGGTGCTTGGCGCACGATAAAAAACTCTGCCTGCTGGTCAACAGCGGGTGTCTGCGGTTTTGTCCCGGCCAGATTTATCATGATAATCTGGTTGCGCATGACGCGGAAATCGATACGCGCCGCAATATCCCCGGTTTCAATCCGCATGTCTGCTGGAATCTATATCGCGATCACGATCGACTGGTTGAGTTTCTCAAGGCAACCTGGATCCGGCCGGAAGATCTATCGAGTTACGAGGGGTTGGCCGACCTGTTCAAGCTGGCCACCCGCCAGCATACGCATCCGCGCATGGTGATCGAGGCCTACGTCAGCGGCCATTATCGCGGCGATCTCTTGAACTTGATGGAACCCTGTTTCGCGCCTGCCATGGCGCCGCGTTATCTTGAAAACAGCGCTTTCCCCGACGACTGGGCCAAGCGTATGGCGCGTTGTGACGACGATTGCGATACCTGCGGCTATTGTAATGATGTGTTGAAAATGGTTGTGAAAACGTATGAAAACATTGAACGGGAGTAATCCGAGATGACCAATGAATCCGTGATCGACATCGGGAATAGGCGCCAGCTTTTCTTGAATGAACAACTCTGTGCTGAAAGCGAGGGTATTCGCCGGGTGATGAACGTTCCGGTATCCATCGGGGAACCGGTTCTGGAACCTAGCGACGAGGAAAAGCAACAGGGATTGGGGATTGGCAGCTATTGCAGTGTACGTCACGAAAACGGGATGACGCGGCTCTGGTATTTCGCCAACAGCCGCGATGACGTGCGGAAGCGCCGTCTCTGCTACGCCGAATCGGAAGACGGCCTGAATTTTTCGCGGCCGGCCATCAATCCCGAATTGAACGGCGGATTGAAACCGCAAAACGCGGTGCTGGGCGATCCGGTCCAGGGTGGTTGTGTGTGGGTCGATCCGAAAGCGCCACCGCATCAACGTTACTGCACCCAGGCCAAATGGGGGCCGTCGCATGATGATCTAAGCGGTTGTCTTTTTTTCTATGCGTCCCCGGACGGGATCCAATGGGAAAACACCCATCACCTTAAGATCGGCGATTGCGATACGCAAACGATCATCTTTTTCGACGACCGTTACGGCCGCTACGTAATGTATACCCGCGAATGGCTCCGCTTTGAAGATCGCAACCTGAGTCATCGCAAGGTGCGGCGGCTGGAATCCGATGATTTAATCGACTGGGACCATGAAACGATCGTTTGGGAAGCCGATGCGGACGATCTGGCCCGTCATCGAACCTCGGTTGGCAAACCGCCGGCCGATTGTTACGGCGCTTGCGTTTTCAAGGTTCCGGATGCCGGCGACTTCTATATCATGTTGGCGCAACATTTCTGGCATTGGCAGGATCGGCCTGAAAACGAGAAATGGGGATTCAGTCCCGATCCGCAAAATCTCGATCGTCGCGTGGTTCATTTGGGGCCGTCGACCATCGATGCGCGCTTGGGCTACAGTCTGGACGGTATCGTGTTCCAGCGCGCAATTGATCGCGGACCGTTTCTGGCTGTCGGTCCCGACGGACGGTTTGATTCCCGCGGCGCATGGATTCTGGCGAATCCGGTGATCCTGGAGCATGATATGCGGTTTTATTATGTCGGAACCAATCTTGACCATGACGGATTCGTCGATCCAACCGCGGCATCAAAGCGGTCGGCTATCGGACTTGCGGTCATGCGGCGGGACGGATTCGTCAGCGCCGAAGCCGACCGGCATGGGGGCCACGTGACGACGCCGCTGCTGCGGTTCGGCGAAGGGGAACTCGAATTGAATACGGCGGCCTCCGGCGGGGGTTGCGTGAAGGTGGATGTCCTCGACGAGAAAGGGCAACCGATCGAAGGTTTCAGTGGTGGCGCCGCGCCCTGTTTGTGCGGCGATTCGTTGCGCCTGCCGGTACGCTGGTCGGGCGGCGGCGCCGGACAACTGGCCGGCCGCCCTGTCCGGTTCAAGTTTCTCCTGACGGAAGCCAAACTCTATAGCTTTCAAGTCACCCGATAATTGTGAAACAGTAGAAGGAAAAGAAACATGCCAACCACGAACGAACCCGCCGTCCTTCAAGGAGAACTTCCCGACGTATTTGCGCGACCCGACGGCGACCGGATCACCTGCCGCGATACCTGGCCGGAACAGGCGCAGCGCTGGCGTGACCTTATCGTCGATACGGAATACGGCGGATTACCGCCCGCACCGGATACGATAGAGATTGAGACGATTTGCCGCAGCCGGGTGCGGCGCTGGCCGGGCGCGCCGCATCTCCTGTCCTACCGTATCCAGTGCCTGTGCGACCAACAGCCGTTCTCGTTTTTTGCGCGCATTCTATTTCCCGATATCGACGGTCCGTTCCCGGCAATCGTCAACGGTGACGGCTGCTGGTGGTATATTTCGGATGAAGTCGCCCAGCGCGTCATTGAAAAGGGTTGTGCGCTGGTCATGTTTAATCGTACCGAGATCGTCAAGGATATCCGTCCTGACGATCCCCTCCCTGAAACCTGCCGGCCCTCCGGTCAGCCGGTACGGACTGGCCGTTACGGCGGATTATACGATCTCTATCCCGATCACGACTTCGGCGCCCTGGCGGCATGGGCCTGGGGATACCATCGTTGCGTCGATATGGTGACCCGTTTACCCTTTGTGGATTCTTCCCGGATCGCCGTGACCGGTCATTCGCGCGGCGGCAAGACCACCTTGCTGGCGGGCACCACCGACGAACGGATTACACTCGTCAACAGTAATGCCTCCGGAACCGGTGGCGGCAGTCTGTTCCGTTATATCGGGCACGGCGGTGAAACACTGAATATCGTCAATAGTTTTCCCGATTGGTTCGGCTCAAAGTTACGGTCATATCTGGGTCGCGAGCATACGATCCCGTTTGATCAACATTGTCTGCTGGCTGCTGTTGCGCCGCGACCGTTACTGATGACTTATGCCTTGGATGATTGTTGGGCCAATCCGGAAGGCATGGTTTTGGCGGTACAAGCCGCCGGCGAAGTTTATAAATTCCTCGGTCATCGCGATCATATCGCCTTTCATCTCAGGGAAGGAACCCACGCGCATAACTTTGAGGATTGGATGGCACTGCTTGATTTTATCGACTGGAAATGGCATGCGGAATCTCCGCGGATGCCGTTCAATCAACATCCTTACGAACATTTGGCAGGCTTGTATTCGCGAGAGCGAGACTGAAGACGGAAGACCGAAGACCCTAAGCGTAGACTCGAGGGAGCGGCTAACGGTTTTCTTGTTTTTTATGACAGAAGCTCTAGAATAAGGCACTAATGGCTTCGCCAACCCTCACCCCGGCCCTCTCCCAGAGGGAGAGGGGGATCACGCAATTAAGCGGCTCACCGTTTTCTTGTTTTTTTGCGCAAACATGCTTGAATAAGGCACTAA
>PWZG01000407.1 GCA_003567575.1 PVC group bacterium
ATTAGAAACATCTGCTCTCATTCAATGAAACCATGCCACATCCGGCAGACAGGACAAAGACAGTTTTGCCCGCCGAACTTAGCGAAGGAGAAATCCATTACCCATTATTAAAGGCCCTCTGCGCAGGCTTTCTGAGAGAAAACGGGCGCTTTCCAAACGCCGTTGTTGGGAAGAGGTTGTCGTGGCCGGATCCGTTTCCAATTGAACAGCCGCCGCGATGGCGGCCGCCAGCCGGTCACTCAGATCGGCAATCGGCATGGCCGCGCCGGTATCCTCGATCACGGCAATCTCGTGCCCGTTCCATGTCGTCAATACCGTTCGGCAACGTAGCTCATCCGGTACAGCCGTTTGCATCAAATCCATGTCAACCACGACAATGGATGCCAGGAGTTGTTCGCGGCGATCCTCCGATAGAACCGCTTCGCGGTTGACGAAATCCAAGCGTTGCCGTTCAAGTAGAGCAAACTTGCCGGTACGCATGAGGCTTCGCTCAAGCAGAGGTTGCAGCATTGCGCCGATTCGGGCATGCTCGGGCAATAAACTCACCGTCCGGATCGTTCCCAGTGTCAAGGTCCGGCGTTCCGGCACGGGGCCATCCGTATGCGCGCGCAGCGCTTTGATGATTGCTTCAGCGGCCAGCGTCGCCGTGTGTTCGAGCGTTTCTCCATCCGGCAATATTTTATCCAGCAACCGGATGCCGGTGGCGGTATCGAATGCCGTCAACATCCATGCGAATGGTAATTCGGCGGCCTCCTCCATTACGTTCAATCCTCGTATTTCAACGACGATATCGCAATGAAGGAAGGTCCCGGCGCGAACAGCCATGTTGTCATCCACCGAGTCCGACGCGCTCATCCATTCCTGTTCAGCAAGCGATTCGCGCACCTGGCGCTTGTCGAGCACAACCACCTCCCTCATCGTCGATAAGCGCGTTTCCAATAATGCCGCTACAATTTGACTCTTGTTGCCGTCATCGGTTATCACAGCCAGACGTGTAAGATCATTTTCGGGTAATCGACGCGTTTCCCCGCCGACCATGACACTTGGCGCGCAGACCAGCAGCGCCATGGAAAATGTTTTAATGATTTCCGTTAATATCTTCATTGGCCGACGCTCATGGACCGTTGATTGCCGGGTCCGCACCATCCCTTACTTCGAGAGTGTGTCTAGATCTGCTCTGCGCATTGCATGAATTCTTTTCGCGGCCACTCGACGAACATGGCGGTCGATGTCATTGGCGGCAATCTTTTCCAAAAGCGTCCAATCATCAATCCGTTCGACCGCCGCTTGTCGCACATAGGCGTCACCGTCGTTGACGGCGATGTCAGCCAACATCGCCCGATCGTTCAGTCGTTCCACCGCGGCGCGTCGGGCATACGTGTCGTGGGCCTCGGTTGCAATTTTCCGCAGCAATGTCTGATCGGTAATTTTGCTGGTGTACACCGGGTCGAACCACATGCCTTCCCGATCCAGAATATCAGCAGCCGTCAAGCGTTCCAATGCAGCGACACGAATATCCCAATCGGTTGTTAGGCGTGCGATTACGGCCAGGAGCGCTTGATCCGTTACTTTGGCCATGGCAGTCTTACGAACTCTCGCGTGTGGCGCTTCAAGAACGGCGTTTGTCAGCCATTCCTGATCGTCAATGCGTTCCACTGCGTTCAGCCCGACATCCTCCTTGACATTCTCCATGGCGATTCGGGTCTTCAGATCCTGGTCATTCATCTGATACAAGGCCATGGAACGGACCCCAAGATTGCGAGACTCGTGAATAAGATCGGTCAATACGTTCGAATCGGTGATCCGCCGCACGACATTCAAAGAGAACCAGCGGCCTTCGTCTTCCATTACTTTCCGATCGTTAACTCTCCTTGCGGCTGCCATGCGCACATGTTCATTGTCATCTTTTGATGCAATCCGGCCCAGTAAATTCTGGTCGTCTAGTTTGAGAACCGCAACAATCCGGAGACATGGATCGACATCATTAGCGGCGATAATTTCCAACACCGACTGATTCTCGATTTCAACCGCGGCGGCAACGCGCACGTCGCGATCCGGATCGTCAACGGCGATGCGCGCCAGCAATTCAGGATCATTGAGTTTCTGAACCGCCACTACGCGGACGGCCCAATAAGCGTCTTTAACGGCAATCCGCGCCAAAATCCCGGACTCTTCCAATCGTTGAACAGCGTCGCGGCGCAACCTCCATTCATGGGAATCGGTCGCGACACGCGCCAATAAATGTTGATCGTTCAATTTCAGCAGAGATGCATGCCGGATATGAGAATCGCGCGATTCCAACACAAGTCGCATCAATTGATCGGCATCATCAATTTTTCGCGCCACCTCCGTTCGGACCGCCCACTGTGGGTGTTTCAAGGCGATGTCCGCCAGAGCTTCGGGCTTCTCAATGCCGTCTATTATGTTTGCGACCTCCGCATCGATCACGCTGTTCGCCGCCGAAAGCGCCTCCGACGCGCGATGTCTAACCGTATCCGCCGATTTCTGATTAGCCTGTTGGGCAATTTGATTTCCCGCATGGTATGCCTCAATCGGGCAGTGAAACGGTAAAGCGGGATTGCCGCGAACGCTGTTGACAAAGGCTCGCAAGCTACGCCCCCCCCGAGATCTGGCGCCAGCTAAATCAATCGACAGCATCAATTCTCGGGAATTCTCGCCAAAATCGTTCAAGGCTTCTTGCGCCAAACGGAAAGCCCGCGGAAGATTACCAGCGCGATGGGCAGTCAGCACGCGCATATTCCATGCATGCCCGCGATAATTGGACGCTCTGGAAGGTTGATCGCCTGGCGGTGGCCACATTGACAACTCCTCATGAATGCGATCGGCCAATTCATCCTCATGCATGCGATACAACTGCATTCCAATAAAGGCCAAACTGTGTCGTGCTCGTTGGCTTCGCAGCCATTGCGATCTTGCCGTCTGCATTTCCTCCATTACGTCGACAACCATTTTCCGCCATTTGTCCGGCGCGCCATGGGTTCGTTGATAGTTGAGATAGCGAAGCCATGCTTGTCCCGGGTGCCCGAATTGCTGCCATTCGGCGGCGGCAGCGGCGTACAGTTCCTCACCCGTTGGCCCAGGTGGTTCCCACCATCCACGCGCAGCCAACAGGGCCCTGAATCTCGTGTCTGCATAGCGTCCTTCCGTAAATGACCGCAGAGCCGCCGATCGGATTTCGTTTTTTAAAAGGCCCATTGTTTGCAGAACGGTTTCCGGCAGTTCGTTCATGGCATCCGCACTCCAAGAGATCAGCCAGTTGTCGGGACGAAACGGCGCCGCTGGCGGCGAGGGATCATTGAAAAACCTTACCAGTTCCGAAGAAAACAATTCGTGCGCTCGCACGAAGGCGTCAGGTTCCATGCCAACCGGCGAACGAAGGTCATGAACCGCCATATCCATAGCCACGGTCGAGCCCGGGAACGTTTTGAGAACATCCTGAGCGCGTGCAAATGGTGGGCGTCGTTTCTTATGTTGCAGAATCTCTGGAAGAAGCTGCAAATATAGGCGAGACGTCTCTTCGCCACGCACCCGGTCGACACCTTCCCATTGCGGCGGGAAAACATGCGTTGTTCGTATCGATCCGTCGACAGGAAAAAGAAACCCACTGTAAACAAACGACCAATTATCCAGCCGGCTAAACCACGGCATGGTTAACTCCCGCGGCAAGGGCAGCGTTGTGGACACAGGCGGCTCATACGTTTCGTTCAACGCAATCGAAAGCGTCGCGTATGTTGTCCGTAAAGTATTGCCAAGGATTGCTGCACTATTACGGTCCAGATTTAACTCCGGCAAATTGTTTTGCAACATTTCGCTCAATGCATGCCGTCGTTGCCGGTAGTTGTGCGGCTCCAAGCCGATCAGCAAGCGGTTGTAACGAGCCAGCAGGCCAACCGGATGATCGGGGAACCGTTCAGCGAATTGATCCATCCGTTTCAATGCCTCGCGTGGTTCAAACCCCTCGTAATCATGCAGCCAATACATTGTTGTGAGGGGCAATTTCACCGATCCCATGATTTCGCTGACAGACAGTGCGGCTTTGCCAGGATCGTTATCGGGCAACACTCTCGCCAACCAATCCTTGATGCCTGCCAGAACATCGGAGGGCCATGCATTGGGATAAGGTATCGCCGGCGCCTTAAACTCTCCGGATCGGCTACCGGCCACCGGATGACGCCGCAGCAATTTCAGATAGGCGGCGTTATCCCATTCTTCCCGCAAGGTCTCTCGCATTGCGGCGATCGATATTTCCCTGTAATTCCCGTCCATTGGGTGGAATAACGTTGATTCGCGTCTTTTATTTCCGGGATCGAACAACTTGGACACGGCGTGCCGGATCGCTTCGCGCCATTGATCCTGATCATTCCCGAGTTGTATACGTACGCGCCGAATACGCTTCGGCAGCAGGTCTGGAACAATAACCGTATCCAAAAAGATATCGTTGCCGTCGCGGCTCAGATGCGCGGAGACCATGTTTTCGAACAGCAGGAGGGGCGCGCGACGCCAGCCCGCATCGGCTGCCGTTTCGATGCCGACCAACGCATCGTATTCGTGTTTAAGACCGGCCAAATCATCACTCAGAAAAACCGGGCCATGACCTTGCGCATCGAGTTCGGCCAGCAATCCATCGAGCAATCGCCCGCCGTGGACGGCCAATTCCGGATCGCGACACGTTACACCCAACAGGTTCACGCCCGGCGTTTGCCGCAACGCTCTCCAATTGATTTGATAAAAGGGAATATTCAGGACGCGTCGAGTTGTCACGCGTTCAAAGTAGGCGTCAAGACGTTCAACGACTTCTTCAAAACCGGCGGCCGCAAAACAGGCTTGAATCCAATAAACAGGCTGCGGAAATCTCATGTCGGTGACGCTTGCTTTCGCGAAATGATCCAAGGCATCGAGATACCGACCTTCATTGAAAAGCAACACACCGTGATAAAACGCCTGCTGCGTCTCTGGCTGCATGCGGTCGGCATCGGGTATTCCTGAGATAATCTGAGATATTTCCATCTCGGCAACCCTTGCCACCACCCAATCCGAAACCTCCGTCGGCAGCACAAGGCGGCCGTTATCAATCGACAACACCCATTCAGCGGCAGCCGATCGAGTGCCGGTGACCGCGTCTACTAACGCAAGCTCCAAAGTTGGCGTTGATGTTTCGAACGAAACACGAGGAATAAGAATGGCGCCGGCGCCCCGCAGTCCGCGGCCATGGTCAGTCAACTCGACCACACCCTTTTGCGCCCGCCAACCTTCAGAGACAAGCTGCTCGATGCGGCGGCGATGCAACAACGGAACGCGTGCGTTAATCAGGGCGCCGGATAAATCATCGAGTAGCCGATCAATGAACGCGGCGTTCTCGGGGGTTTCCGGCGTGAAGGTCAAAAGGCTGATGGCCAAAGCGCGAGCGACTGCCGGCGCGGGAACATCGGCCGGCAGTTGCTTTACTTGCCGGATCACGAAATCGCGTAGCGATTCAATTTCCGTCGGCGTCCGCACCCCGGCCATGCCATATCCGGTTGCGGTGGCGACGACTTCCAAAAACCCGTCCATGCCGTCCGGCGGCAATTCGATCCAGACAAAATAATCCACGCCCTGAAGACGCCCCATTTCCAGGGCCTCTCGAGAATTACCGGACATGGCGCCGAGCTGCCATTCCGCGATCAATCGTGCCAGCAGGGTTCGGTCGACGACGGCCATGTCCGGTTCAGCCGCCAGCGATACCGTCAACAGCTCCGTGAGGCCTTCGTCAATAACACCACCACGGTAAGCGCCAACCGCCAAACGAGGCGTCTCCTCCCTGCCACCCGCATGAAACACGGTCATGACAAAGAACGCCAGAATAAGCAAGCGATATTTCAACATGATTAAGGGCCTAACCGCACTTCATAATTGGTCAGCAGTATCGACAACAAATTCCTGGCAGGCGGAGTAATCGTATCAGGAACCGCCAGAACCAGCAATCGGCCGGCGCCGATGCTGACTTCATCGAGAAGTCCCGGCATCAATGGGCGACGGTTGTATTCCGCCGGCAACAATGCTTGCCAGGCTTGTTCGTCTTCAACGAGAACCGTTGCATAGTCCGCGATCAGCGGCATGGCAATACCCCGCAGCAAGCCTTGATACCGATCATTCGCCGGTGGTTCGCTTGTCGAACCGCGCCGGTTTGCTAATCGGATCGCCGTTCCGCCCGCCCGGATCCAATGTTCAAGCGGTTCGTCGATGCCATCCGACCGGAAGATCAAAACCTGATCCGATTGATCCGGGATTTCGTGTTGGCCCATGGACCGTGGCGCGGCCACGCCGATGGCGCGCAGCCATCGTTCCGTGGCGGGATTCTCGCGATAAGCAACGTCGCGCCATTGCGGTTCGCCATTCTGTCCCAGGTATTGAAGCGCCCGGTACAACAGGTAGCCGGCGTATATTTCATTATCGAGAGCGGCGACTAAATCCAACGGGATACACAACAGGCGGCCGCCCTCAGGCGGAAACATC
>PWZG01000048.1 GCA_003567575.1 PVC group bacterium
TCGAAATCAAGCTCGCAATCGGCATGCGAAAAACCCAGGAAATTAATGACGGCATCGCCACAAAACGATGACAGCGCTTCGCGGCAGGCAGCGCTATCCTCCCGATCAACGCAAATATGGCGTACTCCGTGAGGAAGCGGCGTCTTTCCGCGCGTCAATACCGTAACCTTGTCGCCGCGCGCCAGCAGCGCCGCCACCGTTTCAGCCGATATATTACCGGTCCCTCCGATAACCAGTACCTTCATAAACCAATTGTTCCCTTTCTACGCTTTCTCCGGATACCCAACCAATGCGCGGCATTATAACCCGTTCCATGCGTGGAAGCAAGTCGTTATTGCGTCTTGAAATTCCGGCCAAGGGTGCTATTATCAATAAACAGCAACCAAGTAAAGCGAAAGCGGAGGCTGCGCTTACTAATCGTCTCGGAATTGTCGATGCATAGCGATCTGATAACGGCGCGGACCGACGTCTCCAAAATATGGAGCCGGCCGTCCTCGGCCGGACGAGCGCAGGGTGCGACAAATATGAGACGCTCAATATTATCGCCGTCATTACGGCCGTCAGTCCGGCGCCGGGCGTGCGATATGCCGACCGGAGGACCGTTTGTTTTGAATGACGACACCAACACCAGCGAATCACCATTGGATGCACTGCAACGCCAGTTGCACGACATGCTTAAAAACGGAACCCTGGGAATGACGCCCGGGGAGGGGAACGCGTCGGCGCCACCCGAAAACGAGCCCCCGGAAGATTACCGCGAAGCTCTGGAACGTATCCGGCGTTTCGACCGTAAACCCCGTGAAATCCGTGATTATCTTGACCGTTTTGTCATCAAACAAGATGAAGCGAAACGCGCACTGGCCGTCGCCATTTGCGATCACTACAATCACGTCCGACGCTGCACACACGATCCCATCGTTCAGGAACGGGATTATGTGAAGCAAAACATCGTCCTGCTGGGACCAACCGGAGTGGGCAAAACATATCTCATGCGCTGTTTGGCGCGCCTGATCGGAGTTCCGTTCGTCAAGGCGGACGCCACCAAGTTTTCCGAGACCGGTTACGTCGGTTACGACGTGGAAGATCTCGTGCGCGATCTGGTGAAAAACGCCAACGGCAATACGGATCTGGCGGAATACGGTATTATTTTTATCGATGAAATCGATAAAATCGCCGGCTCATCACACGAAGGCGGCTCGCAACGCGACGTGTCGGGGCGCGGAGTGCAAATCAACCTGTTGAAACTCATGGAAGAAACCGAAGTCAATCCGTTGAGTCAAACGGATATGTTGGGACAAATGCAGGCCATGTTCGAAATGCAGCGCGGCGGCGGCGGACAGCGCCGGCGCACCATCAATACACGTCACATCCTGTTCATCGTCAGTGGCGCTTTTGACCGCATCCCCGAATTGGTGCGCCGTCGAATCAGCAAGGCGCGTATCGGGTTCGGGTCCGATGCATCGGTCAAAAACGACGCCGAAGACAGTCTTTTATTGAAAAAAGCAACCACCGCGGATTTCATTCGATTCGGGTTCGAACCTGAATTTATCGGGCGCTTACCCGTTCGCATTGCCTGCGAATCCTTGACGGCTGCCGATCTCGAAGCGATTTTACTTCAGGCGGAAGGCAGTATCCTGCACCAATATCGCGACGATTTCCGCGGCTACGGCATCGACCTGCGCATCACGCCGGAAGCAATCAAGGAAATCGCGCTACGCGCCAAGGACGAAAAAACGGGCGCCCGCGGATTGATGACCGTGATGGAAAAGATTTTACGTAACTTCAAATTCGAGTTGCCGTCAACGACCATCGAAACCTTTGAAGTCACAACCGACGTCATGGCCGATCCGGACGGTACTCTGGTCGATATTCTTGCACGCAACGCGTCCGGACGGCGACATCGTCTGGAGAAGGAGCTGGATGCTTTCCGGAACGGGTTTCACGAGGAAACCGGGTTCACCCTGACGATTGAGAATGACGCGGCCCAGTGGTTGATCGAGGAATGCCTGCGCAAGGATAAAACCATGCGCTCCTTCTGCGAACAACGTTTCCGCAACTGTCTTCACGGTTTCAAACTGATCGCACGCAATAGCGGACACACCCGGTTTACACTAACCCGCGATTTCGTTAAGGAACCGGAAAAGGAATTGTCGTCCTGGATACAGACAAGTTTCGCGACCGCGGCCGACAATCGGCCATCAAGCCCGGACGAAACGACTGCGAAACCGCCGAACAAATCGCAAAAAAAAGCGGACAAAAAAGCGGACAAAAATTGAGAGTCCCGGGATATTTGAATCCATGCGTGCTTTAATCCAACGTGTCAAACACGCCAGGGTCATGGTAGCCGGCCACGTCAGTGGCGCCATTGACGCCGGATTTCTGGTGTTTTTGGGAGTTCATCGAAACGATGACGGAAATGGCGCGCGCAAGCTGGCCGAGAAGACGGCGAACTTGCGTATCATGAACGATTCCGCCGGCAAAATGAACCACTCCCTGCTGGATAGCGGCGGCGGCGTCCTGGTCATTTCGCAGTTCACCCTTTATGCCGAAACACACAAAGGCAACCGGCCGAGTTTCGTCGAGGCCGCGCCCGGCGAACCAGCGCGACAATATTATGCGCAATACGTGGAGCACCTGCAATCGATTTTGGGACCCGACCGAGTGGCAACCGGCGTTTTTGCGGCAAGCATGCAAGTGGAACTGCTTAATGACGGACCGGTAACGATTCTGCTGGAAATACCGCCGCCGGATTCCCGTCAACCGACAACCGAAAACCCACAACCCCCCCAAAGGAATATCCATGCCACATAAACCTGATGATCGCCCCAACATTATCGTTATGCTGATGGACAACCTCGGTTACGGAGACTTGGAGTGTTACGGTTCGCAGCGGCACCGCACGCCGAATCTCGATCGTATGGCCCGCGAAGGCATGCGCTTTACCAGTTTTTACAGTACCTCGGGAGTCTGCACCCCTTCGCGGGCCAGCCTGATGACCGGCTGTTATCCGCGACGGGTTAACTTGCATTGCAGCGGCGAAAAACGGCCCGTATTGTTTCCCGGCGATGCAAAGGGACTGCATCCCGACGAGGTCACCATGGCCGATATACTGCGCGACCAAGGCTACGCCACCGCCTGTGTCGGCAAATGGCATCTGGGCGATCAACCGCCGTTTCTGCCCACCCGGCATGGATTCGACGAATTCTTCGGCGCGCCATACAGCGAGGACATGGTGCCGAACGCGGGCCGCGGCAAACATTGGCCGCCGTTGCCGCTGATGCGCAACGAAACCGTCATCGAAGCGCCGCCCGATCGCGATCTACTGACCCGGCGCTATACCGATGCCGCCATCGATTTTATCCGTCGCCGCTCCAACCAACCCTTTTTCCTGTACCTGCCCCAGGCCATGCCGGGCAGCAGCGCGCAACCTTTCGTCAGTCCACCGTTCCGGGGCCGCTCTGCCAACGGTATTTACGGCGATTGCGTCGAGGAATTGGATGCATCCGCCGGAGAAATCCTTGAAACCCTCACGCAACTGGGTCTTGACGATCGCACACTGGTGATCTGGACCTCGGACAACGGCGCCGTCCGGCACGAACCGATGCAGGGCAGTAACGCACCCCTGCGCGGCTGGGGCTATGATACATCCGAGGGCGGCCAGCGCATGCCCATGATCGCACGCTGGCCCGGCCGGATACCGGGCGGTATCGTGCGCGACGACGTCGCCACCATGATGGATCTACTACCCACCGCCGCCGGGTTGGCAGGAACCACCGTACCAACCGATCGCATCATCGATGGTCACGATCTTGCGCCCGCCCTGTTTTCGGATAAACCGGCTGCTTCGCCCTATGACAAGTGCGGTTTTTTCTATTATCATATCCACCAGCTTCAAGCCGTTCGATGCGGCCCATGGAAACTTTACCTGCCGCTGGAACGGAAACTGGAGGGACTCTCCGGCGACCTTTCAAAAGGGATACCCGCCGAGGCACGGTTGTTCAATCTAAACGAAGATTTGCATGAAGACCGCGAGCTCGCCGCCCGCCATCCGGAAATCGTGGCGCGCCTGACAAAACTGGCCGATACGGCACGCCGCGAGCTGGGCGACGAAGACCGTCCCGGCAGCGATCAGCGTCCAGCCGGATGGGTTGACCAGCCCACGCCGCGTGTACTGTCCTGACCGCACCGGGAAGACCGCAGACTGAAGACTGAAGACAAAACACTACTCGGATAAGGTCTTAACCGACCTGCTTCATCCAATGGCAAAATCCAAGAAAAAATCTTTGGCGCGAGCTTTGTCGATAAAAAAGCAAAAAAAGACTATCATCGAGACTAAAATCGGGACTACCAAAACCGCTAAATACGCGAAATATTTTCCTGATCGGGATTTTTTTTCGCGCCTTTTCGCGTATTTCGTAGTTTTTCTCTTAAAAAGATACACGCAAAAACGTCTATGTTCACCGAAAAGGAGCCAACATGCCTGATTCCCCTCCCCTGAAAATCAAAATCAATCACGATCTGCACGTTAATACCTTCATCCAATGACCACACGAAACTATGATGCAATCGTCATCGGCAGCGGCGGCGGCCTGAAAATCGCGCTGCCGGCGGCGAAACAAGGCTATCGCGTGGCACTGATCGAACCGGACGCTTTTGGAGGCACCTGTCTCAATCGCGGGTGTATTCCATCGAAAATGCTGATTTATCCGACGGAATTCGCGGACCGTATCCGCGATGCCGGAAAACTAGAACTGCATGTCGCTCAACCGCCGCGCGTCGATTTCGCGGGTTTAATCACCCGTATTTGCAAAACCATTGATGCCATGTCGGAAACCATTCGAATGCGTTGCAAGGCCACCGACAACCTCGATATCTATCCGGAATACGCGCAATTCATCGGACCGCGAACCCTGCGCGCCGGAGATGATGAGCTGACCGGTGACCGGATTTTTATCGCCACCGGTTCGCGCCCGGCCATTCCGGATATTTCCGGACTGGCCGGTACACCCTATATAACCAGTCAACAGGCGTTGCGTCAAACGGTGTTGCCCCGCAACCCGATCATTCTGGGCGGCGGTTATATCGCCGTCGAGCTGGGGAACGCCTGGCGCGCGGCAGGCAGCCAGCCCACATTTATCGTGCGCAGTCGGTTATTACGACGCGAAGACCGCGAGATCGCCGACCTTTTCAGTACGCTTTTCAAGCGACGGAACAAGGTCATTCAAGGATTTCTACCGAAGGCGGTCCGCCATGATAACGGTATCTTCACGATTACCGGACAGACCGCGGACGGCGGACAACAAACCGTGCGCGGCGATGCGTTACTGGTCGCCACCGGGGTAACGCCCAATACGGAACGTCTGGCGCTCACCAACGCGGGAATCGAACTGGCCGCCGACGGCGGCGGCATCAAGGTCGACGACTGTTTACGCACCACGGCGGAAGGCGTTTATGCGATGGGCGACGTCATCTGCCGCCATCTGTTCCGTCACACCGTCAATCGCGAAGGCGAATATCTTCTGAAAACGGCGTTTGCCGCGACACCGCCGGCGCCTCTCGATTACGGGCCGGTTCCCCATGCCGTGTTCGGCGATCCCGAGGTGGCGGGCGTCGGTATGACAGAGGAAATGGTCCGTGAAAAAGGGCTGTCCTACGTCGTTGGACGCGCTGACTACGCCGACAGCAATCAGGGACTGGCCCGCCAACTCGATGGCGGCCGTTGCAAAATTATCGTGGATCGCGTCTCGCGCCGTCTCCTGGGAGCCCATATCATCGGAGACGAAGCCTCAACCATGATCCATCTCTTGATCCTGTTGATGAAAACCGGCGGCACACTTGATGATTTACTGGATATGATCTTTATTCATCCGGCGCTTCCGGAAATCGTCCGCGATGCCGCCCGTGACGCAACAGAAGCGTTAAAGCGGATCGCCGGAACCGGTGATGGTGTAGCCGGCGAGCAGATCGGAGTCGGCGAGATGGGAAGAGGAAGCCACGGATTGCACCGATAGCACAATTGATGTGACGGCGTTGCAGCGGCCGTAGGTATCATAGCATTAGGAGACGGTGTAGTTGCTTTCAAGACTGAAGCCGCTGTTGCGGTCGAGGGCGTCGTGGGTGCGGGTGATTACATTGTAGACACAGTCATCATGCCGCAATGTCGCAAAATCCTGCGTTCCGATAGGAAGCTTTTTCATAATGCCTATAATTTACCGCAAACCCTGTCGCCTTGTCAACGTCACGGGGACGTCGATCTGAAGCATATCAGAGCGCGTTGATCTCGCATTCCAGAGTCGAGATCTGCTCCATCATGTTGTCGAACTCAGGACGCGCGCCGTAAAACATGAATTTCATGTGAGCGTAATCATCCTTGAGGCGATGGCGGACGTGAGGCGGGGGCATAAGTCGCATCGTGCCAGGCTTCGCCAAGTCGTATCGTGCCCAGCCTCGGTGATAGAATTTGTCCTTGAACGCAACCACGGAATCCA